>JAILLX010000072.1 GCA_024692925.1 bacterium | reverse complement strand
AAGACTTGGAGAATACACTCTTGCCGACAAAATATCTTCATCATAAATATAGAACCAAAGATACTTTGCAATATCAGGTTTATTAAACCCTAATGATACTTGATATCCACAAGTCCAATGCAAATTTTCAGCGGCATTTCTCACATCATCCGGACAATTATCAATCATCTTAACAATTTCTGGCAATGGAAGAGATGAAATTAATCTATCATAATTTTCTTGCGTTCCATTTTCAAAATATACTACCCGTTCAGTTGAATTTATACGAACAACTTTTTTATTAAAACAAATATCCAACCCCTTGCGACAATCATCCAAAATACTGCGGAAACCACCTTTTTTCGGATAACGCATAACCGAAGTATAATAAAAATTTTGTTTTTGTTCTTCAAATGCACCACGTAAAACTTCTGACAAATCAGCAGATCTTATTCTTTTTCCAATCCATTTTGTTTCCATATTTTTTGGCTCTTGTCCCCAATATTTTCTGGTATATGGAAAAGGAAAATGTTCCGCAAAATAATTACCATTTTGTACACGCAACCATTCATCATAATCTGAAATTGCTGACACATCCTTAATAGACCTTTTAACAAAATCTACAATAATATTTGTTTTTTCATCTGAACTTAATTGCGCCAAATTATTTATTGCAGGATGTTTTAGCCACGCACCATGGTAATAATTATAGGATATTGATGGATGTTCATAAAGCAGAGAAGATTTTTCAAAAATACCTTTTATATAAGGATCATCCGTAAAAGTAAAATGAACAAATCTATCAAAACGAAATCCATCAATGGTGAAATTACCACACAAACCACCCCAATCATTATCTTTTTCATAGATAATAGAGTCAATTCCTTTCTGCTTTAAATGGTATCCAGCAGAAATTCCAGCAATTCCACTTCCTAAAATTACAACCTTATTTAACAAGATGTTCCCCGTGTTCTTCAATTTGTTTTACACAAAAATCATACATATTATCTGTATGTAAGGCCTCTTTATACCAATCAACAGTTTTATGAATTGCTTCTGTCAAATTCCACTTTGCTTCCCAATCAAGCATAGTATAAGCCTTTGTCACATCCAAATTTAAAAGAGTATTTTCATGTACAGCATTTGGATCAGATGCATCAACAACCTTTCCCTTACCATAATATTCAACCAAACGACGAACAACTTCAAACACTGTTTTATTTGCTGAAATATTAGGTCCAAAATTAAATGATGTTGCATATTTAACAGGATCTTCCAAAAGTTTTTGACCAACCTTCAAATAACCTGACAAAGGTTCCAATACATGTTCCCATGGACGAGTAGCATTTGGATTACGAATTTCAATGTCTTTACCCGCTTCAATATATCGAATACAATCAGGAATCAAACGATTATCAGACCAATCGCCACCACCAATAACATTTCCTGCACGAACAGTTGCCATTGCCTTACCATGTTGAAAATATTTTTTAGGATTAAAGAAAGATTGACGATATGCATGAAGCATAAGTTCAGTACAGCCTTTTGATGCAGAATATGGGTCTTCACCACCCATTCTATCTGTTTCTTTATACCCCCAAATTTGTTCAACATTTTCATAGCATTTATCTGATGTAATCATAATTGCAGTCTTAAGACAATCATTATTTCTCATACATTCCATAATATTAAGGCTTCCCATAATATTTGTTTCAAATGTTTCCTTTGGTTGTTCATAAGAAGTACGAACCAAAGCCTGTGCAGCCAAATGAAAAACAATCTCTGGTTTATATTTTTTTACAACTTCATCCAAATGTTTTAAATCTCTTGTATCACCACGAACATCAGCAAAAAGCTTTTCATGTAATTTACATGCATCAAAATTTCCTTTATTTGAATAAGGATCCAACGAATAACCTACAACTTTTGCTCCCATATGTGTCAACCAAATAGAAAGCCAAGATCCTTTAAATCCAGTATGTCCAGTTACTAAAACAGTTTTACCATTATAAACATTATTATACATAATTATTCTCCTTTATTGTGTTGTTTCCACCAATCAATAGTTGCTTTTAAACCTTCATCTAATGTATATTTAGGTTTCCAACCAATAGATTTTAATTTTTCATTATTTCCAACAACTATATCATCACCGAATGCAGCAGGAATAGCACCCCAAAGAATATTTCCTTTGAAATTAGTAAATTCAGCAATCTTGTTAACAATAGTTCTTAATTGAATAGGTTCCCCAGAACAAATATTAACCGCACCATGCAAATCACTTTCAAAGACATCAATAATACCCCTTGCAGTATCTTCTACATGTAAATAATCTTGAAATTTTAAACAATCACTAACCTTAACATCCTCGTCATTCAAACAAGAATTTATAACCGAAGGCATTAAACGTTGAGGTTTTTCATTTGGACCATAAAGATTAAAAATCCTTGGCCACTTAAAATCAATTTCATTTTGCTTACAATATATTTTTGAAAGTTCATACACAGCATGTTTTCCATTGCCATACAATGTACCAGGATCCGTTGGCGTTATATCTTCTGATAAATAACCATACTTATATTCATACTCAGAGCATGTTCCTGCACCTAAAAATTTTTTTCCACCATATTTCTTAAATAATTGTAATAAATCTAAACTTAAAGAAACCCAATCCATATTTAATTCAGAAATGTGACACTTAGTACCAACATACCAAGCTAAATGGATTAAATTTTCAAAATGATTTTTTTCAAAAATTTCTTCCAACACTTTTCTATCAAATAAATTTATTTTATATTGTATGAAATTTTCTCTTTCAGGTATAAAATCTGGATAAACGGCAGCATGAACTTCATACCCTCGTTTAATAAGTTCATCAGTTACTTTTGAACCAATAAATCCAGTTCCCCCAGTTATAAAAACTTTCTTCATATTCTACTTCCATATCTTCCAAGGAGCCTTATTTTCAGCCCACATTTTATTTAAATCTTCTTTGTCTTTTAACATGTCCATTGCATGCCAAAATCCTGTATGTTTATAAGAATTAAGTTGTCCATCACGAGATAAGTTCTTTAATGGATCTTGTTCCCACATAATTTCTTCACAATCTTCTGGAATATAATCAAATATTTTTGGTTCACAAACAAAGAAGCCTGCATTTATCCAAGCGCCACCTTCCTTTGGTTTTTCTTGGAACTTTGAAACTGTACCATCTTCATCAATTCCCAATGCTCCAAAACGACCTTCTGGTTGAAATGCTGTTAATGTACAAAGTTTACCTGACTTTTTATGACACTCTATTAATTTATTTAAATCGACATCAGAAACTCCATCTCCATATGTTAACATAAATGACTCATTTCCAATATAATCTCTAATTTTACTTATACGCCCTGCAGTTTTTGTATTATGCCCCGTATAAACTAAAGTAACTTTCCATGGTTCACATGAATTTTGATGAACATTTACTTCATTCGTTCTTAAATCGACTGTCACATCCGAATTCATCATATAATAATTTACGAAGTAATCTTTAATAACTTCTTGTTTATATCCTGTTAAAACAATAAAATCATTAAAACCATATGATGAATAAATCTTCATAATATGCCAAAGAATTGGATAACCGCCAATTCCAACCATAGGTTTTGGTCTTACACTTGTTTCTTCACCAAGTCTTGTTCCTAAACCACCTGCTAAAATAACAACTTTCATTTACCAATACTCCTTTCTATAACCCAAAATTGTTAAGATTTTTCGTTTTATTTGCTTTATCTTTAATTTAAAATATTGTTTTGTTGAATTTATCCAAATAACAGGGAGATATTTGATTTTTATCTTTGAATTTTGAGAAAGATATTCAACATAGATATTAAAAAGTCTTTCACCTAAATAGCCATATACTCTTTTTGAAATGCTATCTCTTTTATTTACATCATTTTGAATTTTATTTTCTACTTCAGATAAAATGTCAAAAAGCCACTCACAATATCTATC
>JAILLX010000097.1 GCA_024692925.1 bacterium | reverse complement strand
AAATAAATAATACTAAATATCTAAAACATTTTTTGCCCTAGCATTAAAATCTTTAGACAAAGTTTTATTAAATTGTTTTATCATAGATTTACAAGTTTTAATTTTTACAGACAATGGCAAAGAAGCCTGTATCTCTCTCACTTTGATATGACTTTTTAAAAATACTAACTTCTTTTCATATTCTTTTACCCTATTTTTAACTATAGCTAAATTTTCCTTTTCTGTATGGCTGTAATATCCGCTTTTATCTTTTCCCTCAATTATACGTTTATTTACTTTTTTCAAAATATTTTCAGGAGTATCCTTCAATGCAATAACAAAAGTTGATTTAAAAAATTTTTTGAATAAATCAGGTTTCTTATTGTAAAAATCCTCTAAAATATGAACTGGACAATAATTAAGTATACTCTCATCAATATAAATATTTCTATGAACAATTCTTGCTGCAATATCTTTTAACAAAACAAGCTTACACAATTCGGAATCTTTTATTTCTGGATAACTGGTTAAAAAATTAAAAACTTGTTTATATTCCAAAGGAACAGGAATATTTAATGTTTCCACAAGTTTCAACGCACTACTGGAACCAAGTATACTCCTTGACATTCTATTAGAACGCAAACGATGACTTAATGTCGATTTTCCAACCCCAGGAACTCCTATAAAACTAACAATAAAACTTTGATTATCATGTCTTTTTGGGAAAAGTAAATTTGCAAGAACAGTTTTAAACATTTCATAACACCCATAAAAAAATTAACCACTCATATCAAAGAGCGGTTGGGGTCTGATAAACGTCATGACAATATGTAAAGATGACCGTGTCGTATATGTTTCCATACACAAACACTCCCCAACCTCGCAAGTTGGGACATATTGTCATAAAACGAGTTTATCAGGCTCGCATACCCTCTCGGATACTAAATTTTAAAGACAGAATATTCCACCAATAAAATCTGATTATATATTATCATTTATTGGATTTTTTTGCAACAAAAAACCGTCATTTTAGACGGTTATTTATATTATCTGGTCTTATTTACGGAAATTGCCCTAATACGAACAATTTTCTGCTCGCATTCGACTTTTCTTGCCATCATAAATCTAGTATCATACTGAACACCTTCTAAACTTGTCATAAAAGCACAGTATTTTTCAATACTAACAATTTCTTTTTTAAGTTTTTCAATCTTTCTTTCCGGATTATTAACAGGAAGAAATCTATTCACATATTTCATTTTTTACCTCAAATAAAAGGTTCCCAAGCAAACACTTGAGGAACCATATTAATATTTATTAATTTTTAAACGCTTGCCATTGCAATTGCCCAAAAATCATCAGCTTTAAGTGATGCACCACCAACAAGAACACCATCAACATCTTTAAGTGAAAAAATATCCTTTGCATTGTTTGGTTTCACACTACCACCATAAAGGATTGAAATATTTTGAGAACCAAATCTTTTTTCTGCAACTTCACGAATTTTTGTATGAACATCAATAATATCTTGAAGAGTTGCAACTTTACCTGTACCAATTGCCCAAACTGGTTCATAAGCAATAATAATATTTTCAATAGTAGCATTTTGTGGAACAGAATTAAGGAATTGTTCTTCGATAACAGATAATGCTGTACCATTTTCCTTTTGTTCCAAAGTTTCACCAATACAAATAATAGGTGTTAAACCTTGATTAAGTGCAGTTTCAGCCTTTTTTGCAACAATTTCATTTGTTTCACCATAATATGAACGACGTTCTGAATGACCTAAAATAACAAAATCTGCACCAATATCTTTAACCATAACAGGAGAAATTTCACCAGTATATGCACCATTTAATTTATCGCTACAATTTTGTGCACCAACCTTTATTGGTGAACCATCAACCATAGAAACAACTTCGGAAAGAAGTGTTGCAGGAGGACAAATAATCATTTCAAAACCCAATTTATCATCTGGATTCTCAAATTTTGAAAGAAGATCATTTGTAAGCTTCCATGCTTCATTTTTAAGACCGTTCATTTTCCAATTTCCGGCAATTATTTTTTTATTTGTAAAAGACATTTTATACTCCTTTTTATTATTATTAAAAAATTTTTAATATTTTACTTGTTTTAGCATATTTATTTTGGTATTTCTATATAAAAGTGAAAAATTTTTTAAAGAAAGGTGGAAAAATGATTGAAAAATTAAGACAAACATCAGAATCAGTGATTGCTAAATTTTTACTTGGAATAATAACACTAAGTTTTGTATTCTTTGGATTTACAAACGATTTCACTGGATCTGGCAACATTGCACTTAAAGTTGGAGATAAATCTGTATCTATTCAAGAACTTGACCTTGAATTAAGACGCCAAATTGATCAATTTAAACAAAAAACAAACATCCCTAACTTTAATTATAAACAAGCATTACAAATGGGACTTGTCGATCAAATTATTGATAATATGACATACCGCCTTCTCCTTGATTTAGAAGCAAAAGATGAAGGTATACTTGTGTCTGATGATAAAATTTATGAAATAATAAAAAATACTAAGGATTTCCAAGATGACAAAGGTAATTTTTCACCAGAAAAATTTGCATACATTTTAGATAGAAATAATGTATCAGAACAAAAATTTATCGAAGAAATTTCAAATGATATTGCACATCAAATCCTTATGAATGCAATCACAAGCAATATTGATCATTCTTATATTTCCGAACTTCTTTATAAAAACAAAAATGAAAAGAGAATTTTTGATGTAGTTTCATTCAAAGTTGAAAATGAAAAAATCAAAACTTCACCAACCGATTCGGAATTAAAAGAAATTTATGAAACAAACAAAGATACATTTGCACAACCTGAATACAGAAAAATTTCATATATAACTATTACCCCTGAAATGGCTATAAAATTCAGGAACATCAAAAAAACAGATGACGATAAAATCTACAGAACTATGATTGAAATGGGTGAAAATGTTATCGATGAAATCAACGGTGGTGCAAAAATCGATGAAATCGTAAAAACATTTGGCATTTCAAAAACAATGCTTCCTGATTTAAGTGTAGAAGGTAAAAAACGTGATGGTTCAATATTCAAAGATAAAGTTTTCACTCAGAAATACCGTGATATTGCCTTCTTTGCACTTGATGAAAATGGTATAAGCGACGTCCTTGATAATGGCGATAATGTAATACTTATTATGGTTGAAAAAATTTATCCTGCTGCACCAAAATCTTTTGAAAATGTAAAAAATGAAGTAAAAAAGATTTGGACCAAAAATGCTCAAGTTGCACAAGCAACCGAAAAGGTAAACAAAATTTCATCTGACCTTGCAAATGGTGAAAAATTCTTGAATGCTGTTAAAAAAGTAGATTCTTCTGCAAACCTTTTGGTAAATTCAGAAAGCGGAAGATTCAATAATCTTTACACATCTGATTTTTTAACTAAACTATTTTCAAGCAATATAAATAAACCTTTCACTTCTCAAACAAAAGATGTGTATTATGTTGCAATTTTGAAAGATATTAAAATCCCTGAAATCACAAACAAGGATGATTTTGAAAAATTCCATACACAAGAAAAAACAAATTTTGCAAACATGATTGTGGATGATTATATAAATTACCTTTACAAAAAACACGGTGTAAAGCGTAATGAAAAGGTAATTCAAAGATTATTTAACTAATCTTAAGAAAGTAAAAAACCCGTCGTAATGGCGGGGATTTTTTTATTTATTAAATAAATGCAATCACTAAATTTTTCTTCGAAAATTAAGAGCCATAGAAATATCTTCCGGTAAAACCTTTTCACGAAATTCCATATCCGCAACAGTCCTTGCAACACGCATAGTTTTGTAATATGCACGTGCCGAAAGTTTTAATTTTTCCGCTGACTTTGTAAGCAAGGTTAACGCATCCGCCGATAAATTTGCACATTCTTCAATCTCACTTCCCGAAAGATGAGCATTTAATGTTTCCACATCACCAAAAATTTTCTTAAGCCTTAAATTTTGAAATTCCCGAGCCTTCATCACCCTCGCCTTTACAACTTCGGAACTTTCACTTGGTTTAAGATTTGATAATTCCCACGGATTGATATTTTCAACACCAACAGTCAAATCAATTCTATCATAAAGAGGTCCACTAATCCTGTTTTGATACTTTTGTGCACAAAGTGGAGCCATAGCACACTCACAATCTGGTTCACCAAAATGTCCACATTTACAAGGATTCATTGCAGCAACCAACTGAAATTTTGCAGGATAAGTAATATGTCCATTCGCACGTGCAACACTTACCACCCCAGTTTCAAGTGGTTGACGAAGGCTATCCAATGCTTGGGATGAAAATTCAGGAAGCTCATCCAAAAACAAAATACCATTATGTGCCAAAGATACCTCACCTGGTTTTGCATGCAATCCACCACCAGTCAAGGCAACCTGTGATGCAGTATGATGCGGTGAACGAAATGGTCGTACAATAGAAAGTCCATTTTCGCCCAATTCCCCAGCAACAGATTTTATCATAGAAATTTCTAATGCCTCCCGTGCAGTCATAGGAGGAAGTATCGTAGGAAGACGAGAAGCCAACATAGATTTCCCAACCCCAGGTGGCCCAATCATCAACAAATGATGTCCACCAACCGCAGCAATCTCCAATGCCTTCCTTGCCATTTCTTGCCCCTTAATATCCGCCATATCAACAGAGTAAGATTGTTCAAATTTTGGAGGTTCAGAAGAATTAGAAATAATCTGTGTTCCCTTAAAATGATTGATAAGTTCAATAAGATTTGATGGTCCCAAAACATCCTTATTTCCAGCCCATAAAGCCTCTGATACTTGTGGTTCAGGACAAATTATACCAAGATTATTTGCCAACGCAGACATAGAAGTCGGTAAAATTCCACTAACTGGTTTTATCAATCCATCAAGTCCAAGCTCACCAAGTATCATATAATTTTGAATTTCTTCTTCTGGAATAACTCCAAGTGCCGTTAATATTGCAACAGCAATCGGCAAATCGAAATGAGATCCTTCCTTCACCACATCAGCCGGAGCAAGATTTACAATAATTCTTTTTGCTGGTAAAGCAAATCCCATAGAAGAAAATGCAGATTGAATACGCTCCTTTGCCTCACTTATTGCCTTATCCGGAAGTCCAACAATCGCAAACTTAGGCAAGCCCGATGAAATCATTACTTCAACGGAAACTTTTATAACATCAATACCACTAAATGCTGGTGTCCAAATCTTTGCTAACATAAAAAAATATCCCTAACTTTACACGAGAACAAATATAAAACATTTTTCATATATAGTCAAGAATATTTTCTTAAAAATACTATCTAGAAAGTTCTGTATTTTGTTTTGCCAATACAGTTTTTATTTCATCTTTAATCTTTGGTGCCATAATTACTCCACCAACAACTAAACCACCAAGTATCGCAGAAAGAATATAATTACGAACAATTCTTCGATTAAATTTTTTAACCAAATCATCTTTTTTCTTATCTGAAAATCTTACTGATTGATAATTTTCATAAGTCATTTTCGAAAGCAATTCTTGATCAAGTATACACAATTGATTCATCTTGTATTTCGGAAACATTTTACGAATTTCCCTTGCCCTTAAAAAAGCATTCTTTTCTGCTTCAGTTAAATCATTATCCAAAGGTTCCAAATCTTCAAGTGTCGATTGTAAAAAATTTGATAAAATAGCATCAACTTCTTTCTTTGAAAGGGCTGGTTCTTTATCAGTTTTTCTTAAGGATTCTTTTTGTTTTTCAGTTAATTTATGCCCACTATTATTCATTGCTCGAATAAAAGCTTCTGTATCTGTTCCTTCAATCATTTCTTTTCCTCTCATTTAAAATAGTTCATCTTTTTTGGCAGGATTAAAATCCGTATTCAAAGAACATTTATCATAAGATTTTGCCAAAACTTCATCCGATTCTTTTTCATCCAAAACTTCTTTTTTTATTTTTTCAATAAACTTTGAAAAATCTTCTTTTGTATCAAAATTATAATACACCGAAGCAAATCTTATATATGCAACAATATCAAGTGATGAAAGTATTTCCATTGCTAAACTTCCAATTTCACGTGATGAAACTTCACCCTCTCCTGTTGTTTCAAGTTGTCGTTGTATGGACGATACAATTTTATCAATTCGTTCATCCGAAATAGGTCTTTTTTTGCACGCCAATTTTATAGAATTAAGCAATTTTTCACGTTCAAACGGAACAACTATTCCATTTGATTTTTTAACCATAATATCCTTTAGTTGCACACGTTCAAAAGTTGTAAACCTTGAACCACATTCGGTACAAAATCGTCTTCTTTTAATATAAGAACCATCTTCTGCAACACGAGAATCTTTAACTTGAGTATCTGGCGACGCACAAAAAGGACAACGCATTTTTACCTCCTATGAAACATCTTCTTTCAAAACTTCTATATCTGCACCAAGTGCACTTAAATTTTCAACAAAATTTTCATACCCACGATAAATATGATAAACTCTATGAAGTATAGTTTCTCCATCAGCAACAAGACCAGCCAAAGTAAGTGCTGCACCACTTCGTAAATCCGATGCCATAACATCAGCCGCATAAAGTTGTTTCACGCCTTTAAATCTTGCCAAACTATCACCTAAAATTTCAATATTTGCACCCATACGAACAAGTTCAGGAACATACATTAACCTGTTTTCAAACAAAGTTTCCTTCAATAAAGATGTTCCATTTGCAACTGTCATAAGTGCCATAAACTGAGATTGCATGTCAGTTGGGAAACCAGGATATTGCTCCACATCAATATTCACAGCTTTTAAATCAACATCACGACCATCAGCAATAAAACCACTTTCTGTTATTGTAATTTTTGCACCAGCTTCTTTCAATTTATCAATTACACAAGTCATAGTAGAAACATCTGCATTTTTTATTTCTACTACACCCTTTGTTATAATTCCAGCAATAGCATAAGTTCCAGCCTCAAGTCTATCCGGCATAACAGAATATTCCGTTCCATGAAGTTTTTCTACTCCCTCAATACGGATAATATCTATACCATCCTTTTTTTCACGAGTAATTTTTGCCCCCATAGAATTAAGCATATTTATTAAATCATCGACTTCTGGTTCAACAGAAGCATATTCTATAACTGTTTCACCCTTTGCTAAAACCGCAGCTTCAATTGCATTAACTGTGCCACCATGAGTTGTAATATTTACACCATTTTGTACACGAACTCTGCCATTAATTTTTCCACCAACAAGACGTTTTTTACCATTTTCTTGTACCGGAGCATTTCCAACAATATACCCATGATGAATTTCAATATTTGCACCCAAAGCTTCTAATGCTTCCAAATGAATATTCACAGGTCGTTGCCCAATCACACATCCACCAGGGGCAGAAACCTTTGCCTCACCACATCTTCCCATCAATGCACCAAGCACATAAATTGATGCTCGCATTTTTTTTACAATATCATACGGAGCTTTTATATTTGTAATATTAGGTGTATGAATTACAAGAGTATGAGTATCCTTATTCCATTCAATTTTTGAACCAAAATTTTCAAGAAGTTGTATTAACGTTTCTATATCTGAAAGACATGGCACATTATGAAGAATAACTGGTTCATCAGTTAAAATAGTTGCAGGCATAAGTTCCAAAATAGAATTTTTTGCCCCCCTAATTTCCACACTACCATTCAAAGATTTGCCACCTTTTATTTTAAAATAATCCATAATAACTCCTTAAATTATTTAATAAATACCATCAAAATTTGTTTCTGTTTCTTGCTCTGTTTGCACAGGGGTTTCATTTTCATTATCAAAATTATTTGATCTTACACCATCCACAACAACAGGTTCTGTTCCTTCTTTAAATGCTTCTAACACAACATTAAAGTTTGAATCATTAACCGTAGCAGGTTTTCCAGTTTCACGATTTACACGAACCAAACTAACACCTTCTGGAACACGGAATGCAATATCTTTTTTATCTTTTAAAACTTGTTCCATAAAATCCTTAAATACAGGTGCAGCCAACGATCCACCCGCAGCATAATTACCTAAACTTTTTGGCTGATCATAACCAAGGAAAACGCCAGCAACCAAATCCGGAGTTCCACCAATAAACCAAACATCTTTTTGATCATTTGATGTTCCAGTTTTTCCACCAATAGTTTTTCCAGCAATTCTTGCCTTCCAACCACTACCACGTTCAACAACACCTTGTAAAATATTCACAATCTGATAAAGAGATACAGGATCAGAAAGTTGTTCTTTATCATCCTTTACTTCCGGAGGCAAAGAATTTTCAACCCAATCAATATTACTGCAATTTTTACATTCCCTATTATCATTTTTATAAACAGTTTTTCCATTTCTATCTTGAACTCTATCAACGATATAAGTATCAATATTCTTTCCACCATTTATAATTTTTGCAAATGCAGATGTTAACCCCAAAAGTGTTGTATCACCACTTCCCAAAGCCATAGAAAGATTTGGTTCATCAACTTTTTTATAAACTCCAAATTTTAACGCATTTTTAAGAAAAGTTTTTACACCAATATCTTTTGCAATACGAATTGTTGGATTATTTTTTGATTTTTCCAAAGCTCGACGTAATGTAATTTCGCCAGCAAATGCATTATCGTAATTTTCCGGACGCCACAATTCGCCATCCGCCTTTTCCAAAACAACCGGAGCATCAAGTATAACAGAAGATGGTGTATAACCATTTTCAATAGCAGTCAAATAAACAAACGGTTTAATTGTTGAACCAGGTTGTCTGTATGCTTGTGTTGCACGATTAAATTTACTCCTACTATATGAAAATCCACCAACCATTGCAAAAATTCTTCCAGTATGAGGATCCAAAACAACCATAGCACCATTAAGTTCAGGAACTTGCTTTAATGCATAAGAATTATTTGCTTCATCAACAACTTGAACAAAAATAAAATCCCCAGATTTTAAAACTTGTTTCATATTTGAAATTGCAACAGGTTCTTCTTTTCCATCAACAACAACCCTTGACCATCCCAAATCTTTAAGGTTTATTACACCCCTTTTTGCTTTCGAAAGACCTATCACAGCAGTATCATTATTCACAGAAAGAACTATTGCTTTTTTCCAACCTTCATCCTCTAACCCCGAAACCATATATGTTTTCGAAAGAAGATTTTGCCAAACTTCATCTTCTAATAATTTTTCTTGAGTAAGCAATTGTTCATCATTAGGAATATCTGAATTTTCTTCATCAACAGAAGTTTCACCTTTCTTTTTTTCCATATCAAAAGCATTTTTTTCTGCACCACGCCATCCCTTTTGTTTATCATAATTCAAAAGAGCCTTTCTCAAAACCTTTGTTGCAATTCGTTGGTATTCAGGATTAACAGTAGTCCTTACTGCTAAACCACCACTGTAAAGTTGTTCTTCGCCATAAATACCAGACAAAAACTTTCTAACTTCCTCTGAAAAATAAAGTGAATATTTTTGATTTTTAGAAATAAAACTTTCACTTACCTCTATATCATCATTTTTTGCAGTTTCAGCTTCCTCTGCTGAAATATAACCATCTTCAAGCATTCTATCCAAAACCCAATTACGACGAATAATAGCTCTATCTTTATTAGTGATAGGATTATAGTTATTCGGAGCCTTTGGAAGAGAAGCCAAAAATGCACATTCCGACAAAGTAAGTTCATCCAATGATTTATTAAAATAGTTAAGTGCCGCCGCCGCAACTCCATAAGAACGGAAACCAAGGAATATTTGATTGAAATAAAGGGTCAAAATATGTCGTTTTGAAAAAGCCCTTTCCATCTTCAATGCCAAAATAATTTCCTTTATTTTTCGTGTCAAAGATTGTTCCGAAGATAAAAAGAAATTCTTTGCAACCTGTTGAGTAATAGTTGACGCACCGACCATTCTTCGACCACCACCCAAAAGTTTGTTTTTAATATTTATAATAGTTGCTCTGGCAATACCAACCAAATCAATTCCTGAATGAGTCCAGAAATTCTTATCTTCTGCAGAAATAAATGCATTTATTAAATTAGGTGGAATATCTTTAAGCGGAACAAAAATTCTTTGTTCTGTTGCATACTCAGTAAGCAAACTTCCATCACCAGCATAAAATCTACTTGTGACCGGAGGTTTATATTCAGAAAGTTGATTATAATCCGGAAGATTTACACCATAACGCATAAAAACAAAAATAAACATAAATAAGGAAAGAAGAGATACAAAAAACAATGCCATAAAAAGCATTTCCAACTTACTTCTTTTTTTCTTACCATTATTTTTTTCTACTGATAAAGACTTTTCAGTTTTAACCTCATTTGCATTTCCGACAAACTGCATTTTCATTTTCCTAAACTTTTTAATTATTGTTTAAATATTCTAGACTTAAAAATACAACATTACAAGTTAAAAATCAATCAATTGAATACAAAGAAAGCCCATTTCTTGAAAGCCATCTTTGAGCTTCGTTAACATCCCCCTCGTAAATATTCTTCACAATACGCCAAAACTTATAAGAATGATTTAATTCTTCTAAATGAGCAACTTCATGTGCCACTATATAATTTATAACAAAAATAGGTGCAAACCCAAGCCTCCACGAATAAGAGATATTACCATTACTTGCACAACTTCCCCACCTTGAAACAGTATCCTTTACACTTACTTTTTCAAATTTTTTTCCAATTTTTTTCGCATAAAAATGAGTTTTTGCCGTAAAATACTTTTTCATTTCAGATTTAAAAAAATCTTTTACCCTACGATTTAAAAATTCTTTTTCACCAGAAACAAAGATATAGCCATCCTCTATCCAAACACCACGCCTTGCATTTGGAATATGTGAAATTTTATACTCTTGCTCCAAAAAAGTAATTTTTGAACCATCAGCAATTTCAATTTTTTCAGGAACCTTTTCAAGTTGTCTTGCGACCCAGTTTTTTTGTTTTTCCAAAAAATCAACCGCCCTTGAATGTAAAACATAAACAGGATAAGTCACCTTTATAATTTTTTTTGTAAGTTGAGGCGTTATTTTAATAGATTTCGATTTAATAGAGCGTTCAAACTCAACCGGAATAATCTCACTTGTTCCGTCACCACGTTTTATAACAAAAGAATATTCATACGCCTTCATTTAAACTAACTCTGAAATTCCTCTTCTTGCAAGTTCATCAACTCTTTCATTTTCCGGATGTCCATTATGTCCTTTCACCCAATTCCAAGAAATACTTAAATTCGATGAAAGTTCATCAAGTTTTTCCCATAACTCCCTATTTTTAACAGGTTGTTTTTGAGAATTACGCCAACCATTTTTCTTCCAACCCTTTATCCAATCAGTAATACCATTTTTAACATACTGACTATCAGTCCAAAGTTCAACATCAGAAGAGGTATTACCTATAAATTCCAAAGATTTAATAACAGCAGTTAATTCCATTTTGTTATTAGTAGTAGAATGTTCCCCACCATAAAGTTCTGTTTCATCAGAACCAATACGAACCAAAGCACCCCAACCACCATCACCAGGATTTCCGCTACATGCTCCATCTGTATAAATTACAATTTTATCATTCATTTTCTTGCTTTTTCTCCAAAAAACTGTTATATAGAAATATTAGAATAAAGGAGTTTAAAATGCAACAAAAAGAAATTGAAAAATTAAATAATATGGCAAATGCTGTTCGTTTTTTGTCAATAGATATGATTACAAAAGCTAAATCGGGACACCCTGGACTTCCTATGGGATGTGCTGAACTCGCGACAACACTATTTTCAAAACATTTAAAATTTTCTGTAAATTATCCCAAATGGGAAAACAGGGACAGATTTATACTATCTGCTGGACATGGTTCTGCATTACTTTATTCCCTTCTATATCTAAGTGGATACAAGGATATTTCCATTAATGATATAAAAAATTTCCGACAACTTAATTCAAAAACTGCCGGACATCCAGAATATGGATTTTTAGATGGAATTGAAACAACAACTGGACCACTTGGTCAAGGAATTGCAACCTCTGTTGGAATTGCAATTGCTGAAAAATTTAAACAATCAAAACTTGGTTCTGACATTATAGATAACAAAGTCTATGTTCTTGCTGGTGATGGTTGCCTTATGGAAGGAATTTCTGAGGAAGCAATTTCTCTTGCAGGGACATTAAAACTTAATAATTTAATAGTACTTTGGGATGATAATAACATAACAATCGATGGAAATGCTATAATTGCAAATTCTGT
>JAILLX010000003.1 GCA_024692925.1 bacterium | reverse complement strand
CAATAATAAATTGTTTTCCAATTTTCTTCTGTCATAGAAAATTCAATTTTATCAAATACACAATGGTATTTATCATTTTTATCTTTGGATTTAAATCCATCTGTACATGTATACCCAAAAGATTTTTTGAAATGTTTTTTCCACCACCCTTTTACTTTCTTCTCTTTTTTTCCATAATATTTCTACTACTTCAAAATTTTACAATCTGCATCAATGATAAGGTTGGCTTCGGTTGTTGCCTTTATATCTTCAATAGAAGAATAAGGACTTACTTCCCTTAAATGAAGACCATCAGGTTCAACCTTTATCACACATTTTTCGGTAATAATTAAATCCACCGCACCAACAGCAGTAAGTGGCAAAGTGCATTTATGAAGTATTTTTGGTGAGCCATCCTTTACACAATGTTCCATAACAACAATAACTTCCTGTGCACCAACAACCAAATCCATTGCCCCACCCATCCCAGGCACCTTTTTCCCAGGAATAAGGTAGTTTGCAAGATTTCCATTTTCATCAACCTGAAGCGAGCCAAGAACTGTTTTATTTATATGCCCACCACGTATCATTGTAAATGACATAGAACTATCAAAAAATGCCCCACCTGCAAGTATAGTTGCATTATTTCCACCAGCATCAGTGATATGTTCATCCTCAAAACCAACTTCTGGTTTTGGACCACAACAAACAATTCCATTTTCCGCCTGAACAGAAATATGCACCCCATCCGGAAGATAGTTTGCAGCCTCGGTAGGCATACCAATCCCAAGGGTCACAACATCACCATCTTTGAATTCTTTTGCAACACGTTTGACAATGTATTGTCTTAATTTTTCTTTTGAAATTTCCATATTATTTTTCCTTTATAACAATATAATCAATAAATAGTGAAGGTATTACAACTTCGTTTGGATCAAGGTATCCATCAATAAATTCTTCTGCCTCAACAATAACAATATCCGCCGCAGTTGCCATTACAACATTTGTATTTCGGGTTGTACCATTAAAAGCAATATTTCCAGCCTTATCAACTTTTGAACCATAAATAAGGGCGACATCACCCCTTAATGGAAGTTCCAAAAGGTAATCACGACCATTAACATTTACAATTTGTTTTTCCTTTTCAACTTCGGTTCCGATTCCAGTAGGAGTTAACACACCACCAAGCCCAGCACCAGCCGAACGAATTCTTTCGCATAAGGTTCCCTGTGGAACAAGTTCTACCTCCAATTCCCCAGCATTCATTTGACGACCGGTTTCAGGGTTCATTCCAATATGCGAAGCAATAACCTTTTTACACCTTTTTTCAGAAACCAAAAGTCCCCTATCTGAATCAGCAAATGAAGTATCATTACCAACAATAGTTAAATTTTTAATATCTGTTTTAAGTATTTCCTTTATCACTTCGGTTGGTGTTCCACATTTAAGAAATCCACCGATAAGTACAGTCATTCCGGACTTTATGAAAGAGCAAGCCTCTTTTGCTGAAATAATTTTTACCATTTAATATCCTAAATTTTAGCTAATTATAAGAAAAAATTTAACATAGAAAGCAAAATTTTTCAACAAAAACCTAACTATACGATTTTTATTGCATTTTTTTAATCTTAGAGGCACTATCATAACTACGGGAGAAGAAATATGGAAAAAAATAAATATCAAATGATTGCCGGTTGGGAAACTATGGCTTACCTTGATAAACAAAGCCAAGAAATTGCTGAAAATACATCTGGGAAAAAGATGTTAACATCTGAGGCAAAATTCAAATTTAAGAAACAACTTTGTCGAGAAGCAAGTTTTTTTGAAAACCTTAATCATACCGAAGAAATATCTTTTCTTCCTAATGGCAAGGTTAAATGTAAAGTTATTTGGGAAAATGATTATATATTGGCAACTTTAACATTCATTGAATTTCATACAAATAGTTGTTTGTTATAAAAGTACTTGCAAAAGTTTGCGAATCGTGCTATCATATGCCTATAACATTAATGAAAACGTAGTAACGCTTTGGAAGGTTAAAATCTTTAAAGTGATTTTTTATTTTTTTTAATCAAATTTCTTGACTTCATTATGTCATTAAGAATA
>JAILLX010000054.1 GCA_024692925.1 bacterium | reverse complement strand
AGTTTGTATCCACAATATGCTAAAATATCTTCTCGGGTAATAATTTGTTCATTGTCAATTTTTTTCATTTTATTTCCTTTATATATTATATAGTTAACATTATAATATATTAATTTTTTGAAGTCCATTAAATTTATATTGAAATTTTGGAAATATTAGGCTATTCTTAACTTACTTTAAAAATAATTTAGGAGTAATATTATGAAACAACAAGCAAACCAAATAAGACCAGGTTGGGTTATTTTAGATAATGGCAAACAATACACAGTTATTGGCATCCAAATTCTTCAACCAGGTAAGGGTGGTGCATTTATTCAAGTTGAAATGCGTGATGTCGAAACCGGTCTTAAAACACAACAAAGATGGAGAACTGTTGATACAGTTGAAAAATTAACTGCTGAAGATAAGGATTATCAATACCTTTATGCCGAAGGCGATGATTTTGTTTTCATGGACCAAGAAACTTATGAACAAATCAATATTTCAAAGGATTTACTTGGTGAACGTGCTCCTCTTCTTCAAGATGGTATGAAAGTTATTATCAGCTTTATTGAAGGCAAGGCAATTTCAGTACAACTTCCAAAAAATGCAACTTGCACAATTGCTGAAACTGAACCTGTTGTAAAGGGACAAACTGCAACTGGCTCATTCAAACCTGCTATTTTGGATAATGGAATCCGTGTTATGGTTCCACAATTCATCGATGCTGGTGATGCGATTGTTATTTCTACTGATGATCTTGCATATATTGAAAGAGCAAAGAAATAATTTAAAAAATTTAAGCCACGAAAAAACCCCGCCCCTTTGACGGGGGTTTTTCATATAATCACATAATAAATAATTTATCTGGAATTTTCTTCCATTGCCTTTTTCCAACATTTACGACAAACAGATTCGTATGTTGTTTCACCCTTTTCCACAGCAATAGGATTCAAAGATTTATCTAATTTTCCATTTATATATCTAAGGTGCATATTTGCCTTTGCTCCACATTTACAAATATGTTTCATTTCCTTTATATCATCAGCAATAGCAAGAAGTTTTTTTGTTCCTTCAAAAAGTTCACCATTGCAAGCAGTTTTAAGACCATAACATATAACCGGAATATCAAATTTATCAACAATATCCGAAAGTGCGACAATATCATTTGCCTTAAAAAATTGCACCTCATCAACCAAAAGTATATTAAAATCTATTTTCCTAAGTTCAGCAACATCAATATGGTCCACATACAAAGCCTTATGCTCACCACTCAAAATTCGACTTTGGATTGGACCCCATCCATCCTGAAGACCTTCCCTATCATCAAGTTTAGGTTTAACAATTAATGGTTTAAATCCCTGATGAGAATAATTATATTCAGTTTGAAGAAGTGAAGTAGTTTTTCCCCCACCCATAACTGCATAGTAAAAATGAAGCTTTGCCATATCATAACTCCTTAACTTGACGAAAGTATATGATAAGGAATTTAAAAAGACAACAATCTTTTTTATTACTTGCATTTTTTCTCATTTATCCTATAATATATCTAGGAGTGAGAAAAAAATGAAAAAGATTGCTACATACTGTTCATTATTAGTATTAGGTGGTTGTTTAACTGATTCAAGTGTTGATACAGCAAGAACAACAATATCATCAAAAACTGATACACACACATCAACTGGAACTTCATCCAGAAAGAATTCTTCGACAACATCATCTTCTACATTAAATAAACTTTCTGGTATTTCAGGAATTTCAACTGCTATTACCGAGGCAAATAGGGCTAAAATTCTCACTGCATTTAATGCTTGGAATAAGGCAAATAGCGATAAGATAATATCTGTCACTACCACAACACAGGCTTCAGCTCTTGACTATTTGGCACAGGCAAATAAAGATTCTGAACCTTTGAATATCTCTAATATGATTACTACAATCAATGCATTGGAAACAAAATATAATTCATACACTCCTCAAAAAACTCAATACGATGCTTTACAACCTTATTCATTAAAACTTTCAACTGATTTTGATTCAACTGATGAGTATGTGACATATCTTCAAAGTGCTGTTGATTCTTCACTAATAACACAAAAACCAGGTAGTTTTGTTGATGGTGTTGATGGTAAAACTGCAACTCAACAATACATTGAATATGTTGAAAAAACATACTTTGATAAAATAAAGGCTAATGCATCGTTTACAAGTATTGATGGTCAATACGCAACCATGGATTATACTTCTGCTCTCTATACAGAAGCAATGGGTAAATTGAATACTAAATTGAGCGAACTTGACTCTAGTATATCCACATTAAAGAATGAAATTGTTGCAAAGTTAAAAGTTCTCGACCCTAAGGTTAAGGAATTTCCATTAACAATCGATAAACTTGTTAAATACTATATTCAACAGGGTTATATCTTAAGTGCGATAAAAGAAGTACAATACCTAAAGGATATTTCTGTTAGCACATCCGATATGAAAAGTAATAATGCAAGCATCTCCTATGTTTATAATTCTGGATTAGAAGATTACGTTATTGATATAAATGATGGTTCAACAATAGAATTTAAGGCATCTGATTTTAAAAAGGACACATCCATTCGTTCGTATGTTGCAACAAAAGAAAGGAATAATGTGACTTATGCTAATGCTATTGTATTTATGCCATATTTACACAATTACCTAACAGCAGGTGGTTCTTCTGCGAATGAACTTAACCAAAGAAGAATTAATGCCCTTACAATATTTAACAAAATTAAAAGTGGTACCGCATCCACTGCTGAACAACAAACTTTTATAACTTGGGTAAAGGTTGGAAATTCTTCTTCTACATATGTGGATATTGAACAAATAAAAGATCAATCATCAGAAAGTTATAAAAACTTGATAAAGGCAATTGATATTCTTTCATCCACAACTAACTGTAATTTTGCATTATCCAAAACTGTAGGTGTGACTGATTCTATTTACCTTGGCGGAACATATACTGGACTTTCTTACTCTGACTTTGGTATTTGGAATAAAAAGACAAGCACAACTTATGATGGAAATGCTACTTTGAAACAATACTTAAGTAATTCCAGTGCAAAAACTACAAATACAAGTAGAAATATCGCATTCTTCAGCGGACTTGAAAGTTTCAAACGTGCATTTGAACCAGATCAAAGTCTAGACAATACAAAGTATAAAACTTTCACAGGAAGCACAATTGCATACGCAACATTGAATGGTAAAAGTTCGGATAATACCGTTGAAAAATTCTTATCCGGAAGTGCAAGCCTTAATGTTTATCAAAGGGATGTTATCGGTAATTTGAAACTTGCATTCAGTGATTTTTATGGCTTATCAATTGATGGAATTGATTTAACAAATCCTGATTTCACATCAACGAATGCACCTTATATTTCAACAAGTTGTCCTTCTTGTAATTGGATTGCAAGTGGTAATGTGACATTCACCGGTTCATTAAGCGGTTCACAATATGGATTGGAAACCAACAAACCTGATGAAATAGTAGGTAATTACAGAATTTACACAAGTGATGTCAACGATTCGACAAAGTATTCTAATGTTACAATTGTTGGTGCATTTGGTGTAAAAAAATAAACTAATACTTGAAATTTTAAAATTATAAATTAAAATCCTGTGCCATAGATTCAAAAAATTTATGGCATTTTTTACGAGGTTTAAAATGGAAAATGAATTGGCAATAAAACCAATCAAGAAGTTAATTATCAAATTCGCCCTACCATCAATCATCGCATTTTTGGTAAGTTCGCTTTACAATATGGTTGACCAGATTTTTGTTGGAAATTATTC
>JAILLX010000081.1 GCA_024692925.1 bacterium | reverse complement strand
GAGGAAAATTAAAATGGCAGAAATTATTAACAATACAGAAAAAAAATTTGAAATATTAAATCAATTTACAAAAGATTTATCTTTTGAGGCTCCTAATTCTCCAAGAATATTTTTTGAAAAAATAGAAGAAAAACCAAACGTAGAAGTTGGTTTTGAAATAAAATCTATGCCTGCTGGGGAAAATCTTTTTGAAGTAAATTTACATTTAACTGTAAAAAACGCATTAAAAGACAGGGTTTTATATTTTATTGAACTTTCTTATAGTTCTATGGTCACATTAAACAAGGAAAATGCTCCGGAAGAAAACACTGATATTTTACTTAAAAAAGTACCAGCTTATCTTTTCCCATTTGTTCGTGGTATAGTAGCAGATCTTACAAAAGAAAGTGGTTTCCCTCCATTTATTCTTGCTCCAATAGATTTTTCAAAGGTTGAAGTAAAACAACAACCAAATAATGTGGAAAATAAACCTGCTAATGAAAATAAATAGTAATTTATAAATGAGAAATATTATTGCTTTTATAAGAGTATTTTGCGTTTTTATAGCATTACTCTTAATTATGCCACCTTTGTGGCTTGTTCATAAAACAAAATTCAGTCCGACATATAACTGGATTGGTTTTAAGATTGTTTGTTTCTTCCTTGGGATTAAAATAAAAGTAAGAAAAGGAAAACTTTCAAAAACAAAAAAACTTCTTATTTTAAGTAATCATATTTCGTACCTTGATATATTTGCATTTGGTTCTTTGGTAAAAACAAATTTTATTGCAAAGGAAGATGTTAAAAAATGGCCTATGTTTGGAACATTGGCAACATGGGGTAATACCGTTTACATATCAAGGGATAGAATGAAAGCAAAAAGCCAGATTAATACTATTGAAAATGCATTAAAAAAGAACCCTATTCCAATAGTTATTTATCCGGAAGGAACTTCTTCAAATGGAAATGAAATGTTTCCGTTTAAAAGTTCAATGTTCGCTATGTTCGAAGATTATCATCCCGAAAATCCAGCTGAATCTATAAAAATACAACCTATATCTATTGCCTATACATATAAAGGCAAAAAAAGAACCAATGAGGAAGATAGAAAAATTTTTGCATTTTATATAAAGGAACAAACCTTTATTGCAAATATGTTTATTGTTGCAAAAAATACTCCTTGCACAATGGAAGTAATTTTCCATGATGAAATAGATGTAGAAAAACTTCATATGAATAGAAAAGAATTAGCTGTTTATACTCATGATATAGTTGAAAAAGGTTTTAATGATTTAATAAATCAATAATATAACCTATTGAAAAAAGACTCTTTTTTAAGGCTGAGATTGATAAAATCCCAGCTTTTTTATTATTTTTTAAAAAATATTATTGAAAAAAATATAGCTTTTTATATAATAGAACATAAATAAAACATAAAGAAGATAATGATGAATATAGTACCAGATTGGCTTAATAAACTTAATCCCGAACAAAGAACCGCAGTTGAAACAACTGAAGGTCCGTTGTTGGTATTGTCTGGTGCTGGGACTGGAAAGACACGTGTTCTTACATCAAGGATTGCATATATAATTTCAAAACAACTGGCTTTACCATGGCAAATATTGGCTGTGACTTTTACAAATAAAGCCGCAAATGAAATGAAAACCCGTATCAAAAATATCATTGGTGATGGTGCTGAAAGTTTATGGATTGGAACATTTCATTCTATTGGCCTTAAAATACTTAAACGATACACTGCACTTGTTGGTCTTAAACCAAACTTTATTATTTATGATGAAAATGATCAAAAGGTTTTAGTAAAAAAAGTTATGGAAGAAGAACTTAGGATTGATACAAAAAAATGGTCGCCGGCGATTGTTCTTGATAATATTGCACGATTAAAAGATAAGGGATATTATTTTGATGACGAAAATATCAAAATGATTGATGTAGATACAATAAATGGCCGGCTTTTGGAAGTATATAAAGTATATCAGGAAAAATTAAAGGAATTAAATGCCGTTGATTTTGGCGATTTATTACTTTATCCACTTATGATTTTTGAAAAGAATCCAGTTATTTTACAAGAATATCAACAAAAGTTTAAATATATTTTGGTTGATGAGTATCAGGATACAAACGCTGTACAATATAAACTTTTGAAACTTCTTTCTGATTTTTATCATAATATTTGTTGTGTTGGTGATGATGATCAATCTATATATTCATGGCGTGGTGCAGAAATTGAAAACATTCTTCGTTTTGAAAAAGATTTTGATAATGCAACAATAATAAGATTGGAAACAAATTACCGCTCTACTCCACATATTCTTCGTGCGGCATCGTGTTTAATTTCAAGGAATAAAGACAGGCTTGGAAAAGAATTAAAACCTTGTTCGGCTATGCTTGCTGACCCTGATAGTAAAAAAGTTCAAATACATGGTGTATGGAATGGAGAAGAGGAAGCATTACAAATTGTTGATGAAATTGAATATTATCAAAGACATAATTATTCTCTTTCAGAAATGGCAATTTTGGTTCGTGCCGGATATCAAACACGTCTTTTTGAAGAAAAGTTAATAAGAGCCGGTATTCCATATAAAATTATTGGCGGGCTTAGGTTCTATGAAAGACAAGAAATAAAGGATATTATTGCATATTTAAGATTACTTATTTATCCTCAGGATAACCTTTCATTTGAAAGAATTATAAATGTTCCAAAACGTGGAGTTGGGGAAAGAACACTTCAGGCAATTTCTGAATATGCAAGAAATAATAAAACTTCACTATTCGAAGCAACAGACAGAATGCTTAAAGCAAACAAAATAACCGGTAAAGCAAGTTTAAATCTTCAAAAATTTGTTGATGACTTTTATAAATGGCGAATGATTTACAGTGGTAAAAGTGATAACCTTTTTGAAACAAACAAAGTTATGGATCAAGCTCAACTTGTCGAACATATAATACATGAATCCGGTTATTTTGAAATGTGGCAAAATTCAAAAAAGGTAGAAGCCGAAACAAAAGTTCAAAATATAATGGAACTTATTGGTATAATTAAGGCTGATTTTGAGTCTATACCTGAGTTTTTGGAATATATAACTTTGTTTACGGAAAGTAATCAAGCAACAATTGATAATACCGAATATGTATCACTTATGACCCTTCATGCTGCAAAAGGATTGGAATTTGATATAGTATTTCTTCCTGGTTGGGAAATGGGTATATTTCCAAATGAAAAATCGATGGGTGATACTTTAAACAGTTCTGTTGAGGAAGAACGCAGGCTTGCCTATGTTGGACTTACACGAGCAAAGAAAATTGTTGAAATATATTATGCTGGAAGCAGGCTTGTTTTCGGACAATGGCAACAAAATATTCCATCAATATTTTTACAGGAACTTCCACGTGAAGATATTGAACATACAAGTTATTCCGATGCGTATACGTATAAATAAACTATAATCCATAATTTATTTTATATTCAATTTCATTGAAATTAACCGGTTCTTGATTAGGAAAATCTTTTAAACTTAGGGCTTTTTTCCATTGGAAAACAGCTTCTCTTTTTCTGTTTAATGACCAATAAACATCACCAAGATGATCAGAAATAATTGGATTTTTTGGTTGTAAACTTTTTGCAAATTGCAATGTTATGATAGCCTTTTCAAAATCACCACTTTTAAATAAAGCCCAACCATAACTATCAAGGAAATATGAATTAGTTGGTTCCTTTGTCACTGCATTTGCAACCAAAATTAACCCCTTTTCTAAGTCAATATTTTTTGAAATAAGTAAATAACCGTAATAATTTAAAAAGTCAGGTTTTGAATTATTCAATTTATATGATTTTTCCAAATTCACCCTAGCCTTTTCAACATCATTTATACTATCATAAATTTGACCACAAAGGAAATAAAGATTAGCCTGAAGATTTTTATTTTCTGTTAAAGATAGAGCCTTTTCATAATTTTCAAGAGCATTACTATAATCTTTTTTATCCTGATA
>JAILLX010000049.1 GCA_024692925.1 bacterium | reverse complement strand
CAAATTTTAATGAAAGGAATAAAAAATGGCAAAAAATGCATTACAATATGACCCAATAGAATTGGATTCTCAAATACAAATAACAAAAACAAAAATTGAATTTGCTAAAAAAGATAATGATATTATGGCTGTAAATGATTTGAATTGTTTACTTAGAACATTGGTAAAAGCAAAAAATGCTACTACATATTATACAACACAATCACAAAATATAAGATAAAAAATGAAAAATAGAGAATTTGAAATCGCAATCAGAAAACTTGATTTATTGGATAACAAAATAACTTTTACAGAAGATAGATTAAGTGAAAAAGAAGATTATTTATTATCTATGAATTTTATTGCTATTCAATTTTTAGAATTGCTTGATGAATTTTTCCTTGAACCGATTGTATTTAATGAAATTATAAAGGCTTCTGAAAAATTTTATAATAAAAATAAAAAGCAATATGACATAAATTCATTGGATTATATCCGACTTGAAAAATCCAATATAAAATACAAGCAAAAATTTAATAAAATTGTAGATCAACTTGAATTTTTAAGTAGATAATTTGATTAAAATAAAAACTCCTCAACTTAGAGGAGTTTTTTATTGTTGTATATCCTTTAATTTATCAAGCCAAAATTCAGGAACACGACTTGGTTTATGTGAACCATCTGGCATAACTTTTACAAACACAAGTTTAAATTCAACACTTACCAATTTTTCATCATCACGATAAATATCTTGGATAAGTGTAAGATGAACTTTGCCAATTTCTTTTAAACTTGAAACAATAACCAAATCATCATTTAGGACTGCGGACTTCAAATACTCGGCATTACAGGAACGAACAACAAAATCGCCAATGGTTTGCAAAGCCTTGTGACCTTCTTTATCCCTGTTTCCAAGCATATTAAAAAGGGCAACTCTGGCCTCCTCTGTCATTCTTAAATAATTTGCGAAATAAACAATTCTTCCAGCATCAGTATGGTTGTAAAATACATGAACTGGATAATAATGTTTTTTATCTTTTATAATTCCAACGGATGCTTTTATATTTTCCATTTACGAATCCTTTTTAATAAGATTTTCAAGTCCAAGATGTTTATATGCCTTTTCAGTTATAACCCTACCCCTTGGAGTTCGTTGTAAAAATCCAATTTGCAAAAGGTATGGTTCAATAACATCTTCGATTGTATCACTTTCTTCGCTTAGCAATGCAGATAAAGTTTCAATTCCAACAGGACCACCAGCATAATTATTTATAACCAATGTCAAATACCTTCTATCTAAATTATCCAAACCATATTCATCAACAGAAAGTTTTTGAAGTGAAATTTTTGCTTCTTGCTCATCAATTTCTGTTTTACCATCAACGACTGCAAAATCGCGAACTCGTTTTAAAAGTCTGTTTGCAACACGAGGTGTTCCACGGGAACGTTTTGCAATTTCATTTGCGCCATTATCAGAAAGAGAAATATTTAAAATTTTTCCTGCTCGTTTTACGATATTTGCCAAATCATCATCAGTATAAAATTCAAATGCTAATGGAATACCGAATCTTTCACGAAGCGGTGTTGAAAGAAGTCCGGTTCTTGTTGTCGCACCAATCAAAGTAAATGGAGGAATATCAATACGAACTGAACGTGCCGCAGGTCCCTCACCAATAATCAAATCAAGTTTAAAATCTTCCATCGCAGAATATAAAACTTCCTCAACCGATGGTGAAAGTCTGTGAATTTCATCGATAAATAAAACATCGTTTGGTTGAAGATTTGTAAGTATTGCAGCCAAATCACCAGTCTTTGTAATCATAGGTGCAGATGTTGCACGAAAACCAACACCAAGTTCCAATGCAATAATATTTGCCAAAGTTGTTTTTCCAAGACCAGGGGGACCATAAAGCAAGCAATGATCAAGCGCAATTTTACGACTTTTTGCAGACTGAATAAAGACTTTTAGATTTTCCTTTATTCCACTTTGCCCAATAAAATCATCAATACAAAGAGGTCGAATATTTTCATCCCGAGAAATATCCTCAACAATTTCTTTTCTATCTATAAGTCTTTCTTCCATAACAAATTTCCTTATCTTTGATAAAACTCATTTAACAAAATTTTAAGACTTTGCTGTTCTTTCTTATAATTATACAAATTCTCATCTATCATTCTAAGTCTTTTTTGGCATTCAATCAATCTATTTTTATTTATTTCATTACTTTCTCTTAAACCAGGAATAGTAAAATTAACTTTATCCTTCAATAATTCAATTTCTCTGATGTAAACACCATGTAAAATAGAAAAACGTTTAACCTGAGAATCAACAAATACTTTACGTTTCTTATGTTTTTTATAAATAGAAAGATTTTTCATTTCCAAACTATCTTTGTTTTTGAGTAAGTGCCGCTATTTCTGTTTTTATAGTTGCAATTCTTTTTTCACATCTATCTATTCTTTCACTCTGCGCTATATTCCATTGAAATGCAGGTCCACCCATAACCCCTTTTGAAAAATATGGACATTTTTCAGATTTAAGACGCCTCAATTCTTCACGTTCTAAACCAAGCTCTCTTTTTTTATCACGAAGTTCACTACCTTTTCTTTTATGCTTATTAACAGGAAGCTCTTTTCTTTCTACATCTATACCCAAAAGAGAAAAAATTTCATCATCATTTAATTCTGATTTATTTATATCACTTATATTCATAATAACCTACCTTTCCTTAATGATATTTTGGAGTCTAGTACACAAATTAACAAAAATCAAACATTTTAATATTGACAAATCTTTTTTTTGACTATATGTTATCAACAAAAAAATAAATTACGGCAACTTAAGAGGCAAAAATGAAAATAATAGAAAAAGAAAATGTTTCATACAAAAATCGCAACGGAAGAAAAAAGAAATCACAACGCGTTAATGTGGCAAAATATAATAAACTTCTTGCTGAACTTGAAAACTTAGGTGTCGTTTCAATAGCATTCGATAAGAATTATTCTTATAAAAGAAGAATTCAAATTCTTGAAGAAATAATAAAAAGACAAAAATAGTCTTTTTAGTTTTTAGCACCATAGGTAAGAGTAAGGTTGGTGGAGTATTTATCTGTATACTCTAATATCCCTACACTCTCTTTCTTTTCTCCTTCTCCATAATATCTTATCTCTTTTATCTCTCCTTTTCTATCCCCTGCTTTCGTTTCATATATCTCTGGAAGTGTTGAACTATTTCCTTCTTTCAACTTAAACTCCCATTCTTCATCTTCTATCTCTATATCATACCAATCCTTAAATCCTATCTTAAAGCTCTTCTCTTTCCCTAATCTATATTCTATATCTCCTTC
>JAILLX010000038.1 GCA_024692925.1 bacterium | reverse complement strand
TTCCCTATATAACATCAATTATTTAAAGTTCTTATAATATATTTGATTTGTAACCAAAAATTAATGAATAAATATTATTTACAGAAAAAAAGAGGCAAGGGCAAAACCATTACCTCCTAAATTGTGAAATAAATTCTTATTGACTACTAGACATTTAATTCCAATATGATACAAATTCATCAATAAGTTTCACGAATTTATTCTAAGATTAAATTCTTGCATTTGTCAATGCTTATTTTATAATAAATACAGAATAATAAAATATGAGGTTTCCTATGGGATATAAGTTTGCTTTTGATTTAGGTTCTACATCTTGTGGTTGGGCAGTTGTTAAAACAGATGAAAATCAAAATGTTATTGATTTTGAGGATATGGGTGTTCGTATTTTTCCAGATGGACGTGATGATAAAACAAAACAACCTTTGTGTGTATCAAGAAGAGATGCAAGAACAAGTCGTGTAAGACATGACAGAATTTTGGAACGAAAAGAAAAAGTCATTAATCTATTAAAAGAAAATGGAATGATGTTTTCAGATAATGATGAAAGAAAAAATCCTTATCAATTAAGGGCAGAAGCTGTATTAAAACAAATATCTTTATCTGAGCTTGGCAGAGTTTTATTCCAACTTTCTCTTCGTCGTGGATTTAAGAGTAATAGAAAAGAAATCAAAAATGATGAAGGAGGAAAGTTAAAGAAAGCAACTGAAGAATTAAAACAAAAACTTAATAATCAAACATTGGGACAATTCTTATGGCAAAAATTTGAAGAGGATAATAAAAAAGGAGTTAAAATACGTTTTTCTGAACAATTTATTGGAACAAAAATCAAAGATGATTCTTTATATCCAACAAGAGAAATGTATGAAGAAGAGTTTGAAAAAATTTGGGCGGAACAAAGTAAATATTATCCTGTATTAACAGAAGATTTGAAACAAAAATTTTATAATGCAATATTTTATCAACGTCCGTTAAAACCACAGGAGTTAGGTTTTTGTATTTTTGAAGATGGACAACATAGAATTTATAAAGCTCATCCATTGTTCCAAAAATTTAGGGTATTGCAAACAGTTAATCAATTACAAATAATAACAGGAGATACAAAACAAGATTTATCCAAAGAACAAAGAAATAATCTTATTGAAATATTACTTAAAACTTTTGATGGGGTGTCAAATTCTAAAACAGCAAAAGGAACTATTTCTTTTACCGAAATTAAAAAGAAATTATTTCCAAAAGAATTACAAAAAACAATAAAATTTAATATTGAAAGCGATAAGAGAGATAAAATTTATGCTGATATTACTTCATTTCTTATGTCAAAGGAGGAATGTTTTGGTCAAAAATGGTTTGAGTTGCCTACTTGGAAACAGATGAGAATTGTTCTTATGATTTTAAGTGATAAAATTTCAGATGATAGAATAAAACGATATTTATCAGTATATAATTTATCAGAGAATCAAATTGAAAATATTTTAATTCAACCATTGGAAGAAAAAATAGGTTCATTGTCTATTAAGGCAATTAAAAAAATTCTTCCGTATTTGGAGCAAGGTCAATTATATAATGATGCATGTAAATCCGCAGGTTATAATCATTCGGATATAGATGGGGATATAAAAATGCTTTCACAACTTCCATATTATGGGGATGTTTTGAAAAAATCATGTATTCGTGATAAAAATGGTGTTTATAAAATAACTAATGTTTCGGTTCATATAGCACTTAATCAATTAAGATTTGTTGTAAATGAACTTATTAGGAAATATGGTAATCCAGATAATATTGCCATAGAGGTTGCAAGGGATTTGAAAGTTGGAACCAAAGGGTTAAATGATATAAACAATGAACAAACAAAGAATAAAAAAGAGAATGATAGAATAAGTAGTATTTTAACAGAAGCTGGTTGTATTAAACCGACAAAAGACGATATCTTAAAGTATAAATTATGGGAAAATCTTGCTAAAAATCCAGAAGAAAGAAGATGTATATATTCAGGTAAACAAATTAGTATAAATGATTTATTATCAGGCTTTGTTCAAATTGAACATATCCTTCCATTTTCACGAACCTTTGATGATAGTATGGCAAATAAAACTTTATCTTTTGCTGACGCAAATTATTATAAGGGAAATAGAACTCCCTATGAGGCTTTTCATGAAAGTAAGGATGGATATGATTGGGATGCAATTTTGGAACGTGCAGAAAAACTTCCATCTAATGTAAGATGGCGTTTTGATAAAGATGCAATGGAAAAAATCGGTAAAGATGGTGGGCCTATTGCAAGGGCATTGAATGATACTAGGTATATGACAAAATCTGCTGTTTCATATTTGGCACATATTTGTAAAAATCCTAAATATGGTGTGTATGGATTGCCAGGGCAGATGACTGCGTTGATGAGAGAAATTTGGGGATTAAATTGGTTTAAAAATAAAGAACAAGATGAAATGTATCGTTCATCCCATATCCATCACGCAATAGATGCTTTTACAGTTGCATGTATGACAAGAGGCCAATTACAACAATTATCTATGAATGCGGATAAAATAGAAAAACTATCTGAAAATTATAAAGAAGCAAAATCTTGGAGAAAACGAATTGTTGGAGAAACAATAGATCCATTTGAAGGATTTAATAGATCTAAGTTTATTGAAAAATGTAAAAATATGATTATTTCATATAAACCAAAATTAAAAAATCCAAAAGATACAAAATCTACTGTTGGTGCTTTGCATGAAGACACTGCATATAGTTTGTTAGATTTCGAAAAAAAATTAAATGGTATTTTTGTAAAACGAAACCTAGTTTCAAAATTAACTGTTAAAGATTTATCAAATATTATTGATACTTATGCAAGTAAGGTTTTATCAGAATATGGAGAAACAGAACAGGCATTAAATGAGTTTAAATCTTATTGTGATGTAAATAATAAGAAAAAAATTAGAATTAAATCAGTTACTGATATTTCAACTTATATACCAATTTTTAGAAGCAAACAAGAAAGGGACGAGTATCATAACGTTTATGAAAATTGGTATGTTTTTCAGGGACGCTCACCTTTGTCTGAAACAAAACAAGAAAAAGAAATTAGAAAACAAAAAGAGGATTATTTATTACTGGATTTGCAGAATAAAGCGAAGAAAGCATATAAATGGTATGTTGGTGGTAATAATTTCTGTGCAGATATTTATCAAATAAATCCAGATGATAAAGTTTATACAAAAGATCGAGGCATTTGGAAAACTGAAATTATTTCTAATTATATGGCGACATTATATAAAGGAGAAGCGCTGTGGAAAAAGAAATATCCAAAAGCTCGTCGTATAATGAACTTGAAAATTAATGATATGGTTGTTGGTGAATTTAGGCAAGATGATATAAATCTTCCAAAAGGTATAAAAGATTTAGTTATTGCAAAATGTATAAGCCAATACTCTGATACAACTTCTGTTTTATTTAGAGTTAAGAAAATAAGTAGTGATGGACGAGTTTATTTGCGTCCGGATTTTATTACAAAAGAAAATGCGGATACTAAATCTTGGTGTGCAAGTGTTTCATCTTTTCAAACATATAAAGCAAGAAAAGTTTATGTTTCACCAGCCGGAGAATTGAAAGATCCTGGTTTTAACGATAAATGGAGTAAACAAAATGATACAGAACATAATTGAAATTTCTACGGACAATAAGGAACTGTCAGCATATAGAGGTTTTTTAAGGATAAAAGAAGGAGGAGAGGTTGTTAGTGACCTCTCTTTTGATTCTATACATGCAATATTTGTGACAGCCCGAGCTGTCGTTTATACAAACAATTTATTGCAAACACTTTGTGAGTATGGAATTCCTTTAGTAATTCTTGGTAGAAATTTTATGCCAAGTGGTATCCTTACATCTTTTGTTGGTCAACAAAAACAAACAGCTATTCAACAAATACAGATAGATTCATCAAAACCTTTACAAAAACAGCTTTGGTCGGAAATAGTAAAGGAAAAAATAAAAAATCAATCACGAGTTTTAGATTTATTTGGTAAAGAAAATAAAATTAAAAATCTTTGGAATAACGTTTTATCAGGAGATACAAGTAATGTGGAGGGAAATGCTGCAAGAATGTATTTTCCAGCTTTATTTGGAAAAGATTTTATTCGAGACCCAAACAAAAATGGAATAAATAGTTTTCTTAATTATGGTTATGCAATAATAAGAGCTTGTGTTGCAAGGTTTGTTGTAGCGGCAGGACTTAATCCATCTTTTGGAATACAGCATCATAATAAACTTAATCCATTTTGTTTAGTTGATGATTTAATGGAAATTTATAGGCCAATTATTGATGTAAAAGTTTATCAAATTTTTAATGGTATTGATGATGAAACAAAAGAACTTTTGCCAGAGTATAAAAAAGAAATTACAAATATTTTACATACAGAATTTTATAATAGTTCTGGGTTTTCAGAGCTTATTACAATAATTCAAAATGATATTTGGAATTTTGTTTCATCGTTGAAAGATAAAAAAATAAATTTTTCTTTTAATAAATATTTGATAAGGAAATAACTATGTTAAAAGAACAATATTTTAAAACGGAAGG
>JAILLX010000100.1 GCA_024692925.1 bacterium | reverse complement strand
TTAGGTTTGTAATCAAGTATTATAAAATTATTGAAAATACTTCTATCTGATATTTGAACAAGTTTTTTTGAATAGCTCATATAGTTATTAAATTTAAAATTTACACCATTTTTTTTCAAAACATTTATCCATATATATTGCTCTGCATGATATCGAGTCAAAAAATCAGGAAAAATATCATTGTCAGGTTTTTTATGAGTTGTAAACCATTGGCTTGTTTCCGGCTCTTTTGCCAAAGGAATATTCCACATTTTAAAAATATCTTCTTTTAATCCAAACATTACCCAATCTGATGGATGAAAAAGACATTTCATTTGTGGCGAAGAATTTCGTGTGTAAACATTGGTTATTATTATCCTATTTTTAAAAATTTTGTATTTGCTATCCCTACACGGAAACATATCAAAATATTTTAAAAAATTTTTGTTAAGAAGAATAATATCTGATCTTAGTTTCAGTACATATTTTCTACTTGCCTTTTTCACACCTGAAAAGGTGGAAATAATCTGTCTGTTCAGATTATGTTTTTGACCATTAAGGCGAAATGGAATTGCACCTATATCCTTGTTAAAAATAATTTTATCGTATTCAAGGTTTTTAACATTACTACCTTTCCATGTCGAAATAATAATTTCCGCTTCTGGTAAAAATTTTTTTATACTATCAACAACTTTTTTTGTATCTGATGAAATTGCTCCCTGAATTACAACAGAAATATCTTTTGCTTCAATCATTTGTTGTCCTATTTTAAGTAATCTTTGATAAGTGAATTTCTTGGCAAACTTATTGCAACACTTGAAGGATAAGGGTTTGTTGGGGCAAAATCGTTTATTAAAATTCTTGTTGAATGATTAAGTCCCATAATTATTGAATAAGGTTTTATTCCAAGTTTTTGTAAAATTTTTTCTAAATCTTTTCTATACTCTTCACCCCTTGATGTAGTTATAATTATTTGCCCGCCATTTTCTTGAAGTTTAATAATTTCTTTTACATTTTCATTTATTGCTTCAAGGTTATTGCCCCAATTTATTTTTCCATATTTACCCGAATTTTTAAGTATAACTCCATCCACATCAATAAAATATGTTTGATATTTTTTCTGTTCCAAAATCCACTCATTTATTGTCCCCCAATCTTTGTAATCAATGGCTTCTATATACTCAAAAATACTCTTTTTCTGAGATATAATATAAGATATTATATGGCTTATAAAAAGTTCATTTTCTATTCCATTTTTTGAAAGATATTTGAATGTATTTTGAAATTCTGTGGTATCAGAAAAGCCATAAATACCAAGGCAAATTATATGAGAAACAATCTTTTTTTCTATTATGTCCTGAGTAATATTTTGTTCATTTACAATTAAAAAACTTTTTTCCGGAATATTTGTTATTTTAGGGTGTTTGTGAATATCATATCCAACAATAAAATTTTTTTCCTTTTTTGGAATTTCAACACTTACAAAATTATCAGAATCTTTTACAACAAATTCACCGTTTATTTGCATTTTTTCAATAGTCATATATACGGTTTCACTTGCACTTTTTGTTTGATTATCAAGTATGCAAATTTCGATTTTTTTATTATTTTCAAACGCTTGCTTTAAAACTAAATCAGCCTCATATTTTTTACAGTGTTCAGCTAAAATTGTGATTATAATTCTATCAAATATTTCAAGATTTATTCCATCTAATGCTTTTTGTATCATAAGTTTTCCATCTGGATGTGTAAGCATCCATTTGGGTTTCATATTTGGAAATCTGGATGATTTTCCGGCACACGGAATAATCAAAGTTTTCATTTTTTACCTCCGTTTTTAATAATGTTTATTGTTTTTTCAATCGCGTTATAAAGAAATATTTTTGTGTTTTTATCGTGTGTATACGGAATTATTCGGATAAGATTTAAAAGCAAAATATTGTAAATTTGTTGCAAAATATTTTTTCCATCAGGAAGCCCCAACACCATTTCACAAAGTGTTTCTTTTGCAATTAATAATCTTAAATCTCTGTTTGTATCAGGGGCGATATTACGGAACGCCCATTTTGTTTCGACATCTTGAAAAATCTTTGCCAAATCGATAAGCCATGATGAAAAAAATGTATCCAAAAAATCAATTAAATAAAGTTTATTATCATTGGAAATTATTATGTTTTCTAATGTTAAATCACCATGTGATGGGCTTTGCATAACACCGCTCCAATCATTAAATTTTAAAAAATCAAACGCTTGTTTGATAATTTGATGATTATCTTTTATTTTATTCGAAAGTTCAGATATTTTTTTCCTAAAAATTTTATTTACATCAAAATTTTTTAATGATTGATTAATGGGTAAATTTGAAAATAAAATCTTAATATAATCAATAAGTTCCGTAATTTTTATTGTGCCAATATATTCGCAAAATGTAATTCCATCAACATATTCCATATCAAAAAAGAAAAGATTTTTTTCCATGCCATATCCATATATTTTCGGAGTTTTTGGCATTTCAAAAGTGTATTTATTTTGTTTTATAAATTGTTTTTTTAATCGCAAATTATATTCTTCTGAGGCTGATTTTTTCCTTACGAAAATTTTATTATTTTCATTAGAAAGCAAAGAAATTTCACACCCAGAATGCCCACTTAAATTTTTTATAAATTTTAACATTTTTTCCACCTTATGCTTAAAATTTTAATTAAGTTAAAAATGTAAAAATCCATAAAATTTTCACCTTTAAAAATTTCCAAATTTAAAATTCCCAAAAAGGAAATTTTTTTTAATTTTATTGCGGGATAAGATAGGTTTTGATTAATTTTAAAACCAACTTTTTTGCTTAAAATTTTTGCAAGATTTGATGAAATTTTTTTCGTATATTCTATATTAAAAATCTCATCCTTATCAACAAAAACGCCAATGTATTTAAATATTTTTTTATAAAGTATTA
>JAILLX010000096.1 GCA_024692925.1 bacterium | reverse complement strand
ACTGGAGATATAACAACAACTATAGGAGTTTTTAATTCACTACCTCAACCAAACGGAGATAAAGATATTGAAATTAAACTTTTAGAAAAAGATGATAGCAAATCCTGTTTAAATTGTAAACCAACCCAATATAAATCAAATTATACCTTTGAATGCAACACTAGATACACAGCTGATATAATTGCAAGTGCGACATATTATTCTAGTACTAGTTCTGGTACTGGTACTAGTTCTAGTTCTGGTACTGTTTCTAGTTCTGATGGTAATGCAAAATAATTTTACTTTTCTTAAAATCCCTCTTCGGAGGGATTTTTTGTTCGTAAAACCTTGTTATTTAAAAAAGATATCTGATAATCCACAATAAAACAAACACATCCACTGTCACCCTGAACTTGTTTCAGGGTCTAGATTCCGAAACCAGTTCGGGATGACAAAGGGTAAAATTCAGGATACCCCTAATATTGTCATTCCGAACTTGATCCGGAATCCACAATAAAACAAAAACTAATCCTTTAAAATCTTATCAATCGCACGGGCAAAGGAATACGCCATCTTTTCCCTGTACCATTTCTGATTAAGTTTCTTTTCCTCATCCTTATTGGAAAGGAAACCCGCCTCAATCAAAACGGATGGGATTGAAGAACGAAGAACAATAAACGGAGCCTCCCTATGAGGTTGCTGGATACAAGAAACTTCCTGTCTTACCTGACTAACAATTTCCGTAGCAAGTTCAACAGATGCAATTTTTACCTGTGTTTGAAGTAAATCACCCAAAATATTTTTTGTTATATTATCATATCCCTCAAACGAACCAATTCCAAGCAAATCCGCAGCATTTTCCTTTTCGGCAATCTTCCTTGCCTCATCATCGGTCGCCTTTTCATTTAGGGTATAAATCGAAAATCCATGAGTTTGCTTATTTGGACTACTGTTAAGGTGGATTGAAACAAAAATATTTGCATTTTCACGCTCGGCAATTTTTGCCCTATCCTGTAATTGTATAAAGGTATCATTTTCACGGGTAAGAATGACCTTATAATCAGGATTTTTCACCAATATATCCCGAAGTTGCTTTGCAATAGAAAGTGCTATCACCTTTTCATAAGTTCCATTAACGCCAATTGTCCCCGGATCCTTTCCACCATGCCCCGCATCAAGAACAATCACCTTTTTATTGCTTTTCTTTTGTGCAATATTTTGTTTGGTTGGCTTTTTCCTTTGGGTATTTGCAACAGGTTTTGATTGTGGTTTTTCCTCAATAACTTCCTCAACCTTTTTACCTAAAAGTTTTGCAAATTCCTCCTTTGACACAGATTCAATATCCATAACGAACCTATAATTTTTATTATTTCCAATAGGTTTAAGGATAAAACTGTTTTTGACCCTTGCATACGATGATAAATCCAAAACAACACGTGAAGTTTTTGTATCCAAACTTCCAATCCTAACATCTGAAATAAATCCTGATTTTAATGCTTCCTTTGATACATTTGAAACATCAATATTTGGGAAATCCACAACAACCCTTTTGGGATTATCAAGGTAAATAATTTTATAAGAGGCATCCTCTGTCATTTCAAAAACAAACCTTGAAATATTCATAGGTTGGATACCAGTCCTTACAACAATACCTCTATTTTTAGCAAAAGAACCAGAAACCCCTGTAAAAAAAATACAGAAAATAAGCAATAATAATTTTATATTGTTATAAAACTTCACAATAAAACCCTAAATCCATCTCTTTAACTATAGAAATTATATAACAGAAAATAAAAAATTAAAAGTAAAATAATAAAAAAACTTGTAAAATTTTGTTTTTAAAGTATAATCAAAAATTGTTAAATAAAAATAAAGAAATTGGCTTTTTAATTATGATAAAATTGATTTCAAAATTTCTAAAAAATATAACCAAAGCGTTAAATGGCGATGCTTCGGTTCTCTGTTTTAATTTATTTAACATTGAAAATACCCTTGCCTGCGAGTATGCAACAGGGTATGAATTAAACTCACAAAATTTTGTAAAAATACACATAACACATTGGAGATTTAAGGAAAATGACAAAGAAAATATTAATAGACGCTACACATTCCGAGGAAACTCGTGTAGCTATTACAGAAAATAATATATTAGAAGATTTCGAAGTAGAATCAATAACTAAAAAGGAAATAAAGGGTAATATATATTTGGCAAAAGTGATTCGTGTTGAACCATCACTTCAATCTGCTTTTGTTGAATATGGTGGTGCAAAGCATGGATTTTTACCATTTTCTGAAATACACCCTGACTACTTCCAAATTCCAATCGAAGATAAAAAGGCACTTCTTATAACCTCATCTGATGAAGAGGACGAAGACGAAAATTCACAGGAAACTGGTGTTGAAACTTTTTCTGAGGATGAAGATGAAATCGCCGAAAAACAAGCCGAAGAAAAACGCAAACTTCTTCTTAAAAAATATAAAATACAGGAAGTTATCAAATCCGGTCAAATTCTTCTTATCCAAGTAGAAAAGGAAGAACGTGGAAATAAGGGTGCGGCAATCACAACATATATGTCCCTTGCTGGTCGTTATTGTGTCCTTATGCCAAACAGCAACAAACGTGTAAAGTATGGTGTATCCCGCAAAATTCCTTATGGTGAAGAAAGAAAAGAACTTAAAAATATTTTAAAGGATTTACCAATTCCAGAAGGAATGACTGTTATTGCAAGAACTGCTGGTTGCAACCGTACATACAAGGATATTCTTGGCGATTATAACTACCTTATCAGTCTTTGGAATGATATAAGAAAAACAACTCTTGCATCAACTGCACCTGCATTGATTCATGAAGAAGGTGACCTACTCCATCGTACAATTCGTGATATGTACAAACCTGATATCGATGAAATACTTATTGAGGGTGATGAAGGTTATAAACAAGCAATTGATTTTGCAAAACAAATTGGTTTTGATGAAATAAAAAAGATTAAAAAATATAATGATAAGGCTCCTCTTTTCATTGAAAATAAAATCGAAGCTCAACTCGAAGCTGTTCAAAACCCTATTGTAAAACTTCCAAGTGGTGGTTATTTAGTCATCAATCCAACCGAGGCATTAACTGCTATTGATGTAAACTCCGGTCGTGCAACAAAGGAAAGAAACATCGAAGAAACAGCCCTTAAAACCAATATTGAATCAGCAATTGAAATTGGTCGTCAACTCCGTCTTCGTGATATGGGTGGTTTGGTAGTTGTTGACTTTATTGATATGGTTGATCCAAAACATAATCAAGCTGTTGAACAAAAAATGCGTGAGGCATTAAAGAAAGATAGAGCAAAGGTTCAAATGGCAAAACTTTCACAATTTGGTTTGATGGAAATTTCCCGTCAACGCCTTCGTCCAAGTTTCTTAGAAGTTGGACACAAGGTTTGCCCACATTGTCTTGGCACTGGATTTGTTCCATCGGTTCAAACTGCATCTATCAACCTTTTAAGACATATCGAAGAGGAACTTTTGAAAAAGACTGCAAAACGTATTTATGTTGCCGTATCTTCTGATGTCGCACTTTACACACTTAACCAAAAACGCGATGATTTGCTTGAATTAGAAGAAAGATACGATACAAGCATTATAATCAATGGCGATGATAACATCTTAAATGAAAAGTCATTTGTACTTGAAAAAATGGACTTGGATCGTAAACTTGGCACATATTTCCGTGAAAAGGAACCTGCAAATACTAAGTTTAGAAATGATAGTAAAAAACAAAAAAATACTGAACTTATCAAAAAAAGTCCTGCAAACAAAATGCAAAAAACAAAAAAACAGAAAAAGGGTTTCTTTGCAAAATTGTTTGGTTAAAAAACTCTGTAATATGTAAAAACAAAAATTCAAACGCTTGCTTGAATTTTAAAAATACCCCGCCAATTCGACGGGGTTTTATTTAAAGTATAGAAATTATCTTTGTTTTAAATAGTTATCTTCGAAAAGTTGTTTTGCTTTTTGATAAGATTCATTTTTTTCACGATACTTATCACTAGGAATATCTCCAACAACATTACACTTATTATTTTTATCAACAATCCCAATAAGTTTTCTA
>JAILLX010000060.1 GCA_024692925.1 bacterium | reverse complement strand
CTATTAGATTTTTTCATTGCCTTCGCCCATTTTTCTATATTATTAGTAGAAGATCCTTCAATTAATTTTTCACTATAATCTATATCTTCATATCCTGATGAATAATAACAGCTAGACTTCCAATAGGCATATTCTATATATGTTTCAATTTCTTTTCCCTCAGGAATTGTTAGTGTTTTACCTCTAAAATATAATTTGCACCCTGTATTTTTTACACAAGAGCCATTTTCTGCATGATAACCTTCGGCACAAATATTGCAATTTGTTTGTTTATGTCCGTTATTACTTACTGTCGTTGTTCCGGTTGGACATGCAGTACATACAGGGCTATAAACCTCATTATGAGCTTTATTGTGACAAGATTGATAAATATCTTGGTAATTATCATCAGGTTCTGTACAGCTTTTTGAATTTGAAAAACAATGATGTTCTGAAAGGCATGTTTCTGTTTTAGACTTGACACTTCTTCCACATTGGCTTGTTGGACAAAATTCAGTGTTGTAGTAGTATCCTTTTTTACAAGTTATATCTCCGTTTTCATCAATACTGTGGACTTCGGTTGGTAAATTGGTACATGTTTCACCATTTGTTGAATATTGTCCGTCTGGACATGCTTCACACATATATGTTTCTGCTAAAACTTGGGTCGATGTTAACATTAATGCGGTTGTTAAAAATTTTTGTAGCTTCATTTTTTTTCTCCTTATCTTGATAATTTATGTTTTTTATAACCAAATGGGCATTTGTTAGATATTTGTTGTTTAGGAATCTTGTTTTCTGGACAGGTTAATTTACAACGTCTTAATGAATCGCTGTATCCAAGATAAGGATCATAGCATTCACATGTTTTGTTTGCGTTATATTTACCTTCGAAAACAGAACCACACACGGATACTCCGTATGCTATATCATTTGGTTTTGGAACACAGTATTTTGCAAGGGCGGTTGTAATTTGCGTACTTGTCACGGTGGCAAATGCTGGACTGCCTGCCAAAAGTAGTGAGATTAATATTATTTTTTTCATTTTAGCTTCTTTACCCCTCCATTTAGGTTATGGTTTTTGTTTAAACTGTTGGGAGGGCGGATAGCTACGAAAAAAAAGAATTCCGCCCATCGGGAGGGTAAAGCAGCCATGACAACTTTACCCATAACAGCTTGGCAAAGGCAAACCATTTTAATCCTTTACCGGAAGAGTTCTTTGTCGCATACGGAAAAATTTGGATATAAGTATCCTATATTTGATTTCGTGGCTCTAAAAAACTCCAATCATAGCGTGATGGTCGGGAGAGTTGACAAATCAAAAAACGAACTTAATGATCCTATAGCTTTTGGAATATTGGAAAATATTCCTGTTTTATCACTATAGCTCCCCAACCATTGAGAAATAAGTTGAGGACTTTTTGGGTGTAGATTTGCCAGTTCAGAGCAAAAAAAATAGCATACACGATGCCATCTACACCGTTCGTTTATTAGGCTTGTCAAGGCCTCGTATCACCTATGATACTAAGTATGGTTTTATCCATACCTATTTATACATTAACTTAATTTTATAAAAAACACAAGTAAAATTTTTAAATAGTGGTTTGGCTTGACACATTTGGAAAAATAAAATACTCTTTTCCAATATAAAAGGAGTTTAAAATGCGTGTTGATTTATTTGATTTCGATTTGCCGGAAAAATTTATTGCAAAGGAACCTGTTGCAAAGCGTGATGAGGCTAAACTTTTACTTGTTCCACAATTGGAAAATAAAAGGGTGAAAGATTTGGTTGATATTTTGCCTGCGGATAGTCTTATTGTCTTTAATAATACAAAAGTTATTCCAGCAAGAATTTTTGGTGTATGTAATGGGAGAAATTTTGAAGCAACCTTACATAAAAATGTTGCACTTGATACGTGGCTTGCTTTTATAAGAAATTCAAAAAAATTGCATGAGGGAGATGAAATTTCATTTGGCGATGGACTTTTGATTGGAACAGTAAAATCAAAGCAAGGTGAAAGCGGTGTCGAACTTTGTTTTAATAAATCAGGACATGAATTTTTTGATGTGTTGGCAAAAATTGGAACTTTGCCTTTGCCTCCTTATTTAAAACGAGAAGTAAAAAAAGAAGATTTTGAAAATTATCAAACTGTGTATGCAAAAATTGAAGGAGCAGTTGCCGCACCTACTGCGGGACTTCATTTTACAGATGAACTTTTACAAAAATTAAAGGCAAAAGGAATTGATATGGTTGAACTTACTTTGCATGTTGGAGCAGGTACTTTTCAACCCGTGAAAGTAGAGGATACAAAAGATCATAAAATGCATTCTGAATATGTTGTGATTTCAGAAGAGGTAGCAAACAAAATTAATGATGCAAAAAGAGCAGGTAAAAAAATTATTGGTGTGGGGACTACGGTTTTAAGATCTTTGGAATCGGCAGTTGATGAGGATGGATTTATTCATCCATTTGCAAAGGAAACGGATATATTTATTACTCCACCTTATACTTTTAGATCTATTGATTATTTAATGACTAATTTCCATTTGCCAAAGTCAACTTTGTTTATGTTGGTTTGTGCATTTGCAGGAATGGATGAAATGAAAAAGGCGTATGAATTTGCAAAAGAAAATGATTATCGTTTCTATTCTTATGGTGATGCATCACTTTTAAAACGAAAGGATAACTAATGGAAAATACTGTATTTTCTTTTGGTGATATAGTTAAAGTATTACTTCCAATTATGGGTAATGGCTATGATTATATTGTTTCGGAAAATATGGAAGTTTCAATTGGTGATTTTGTAAAAGTTCCACTTAGAAATAAATATGAAATTGGTGTTGTTTTACAAAAAAATACAACTCCTTTGGATTATGATATTTCGAAGGTAAAGAAAATTTATTCAAAGGTAAAAAATTATAAGTTATCCATTAATCAGTTGGACTTTATTAAAAAAGTTGCAGAATATAATTTGGCTCCTTTGGGGACTATTTTAAAAATGGTTATGGGATTTGATGAGTTATATGATGGTGTAATTTCAAAGAAAAAAAATACAAATTATAATCCTATTTATGTATCACCAAAGTTATCAGATGAACAGATGAATGCGACAAAATTCCTTTCTGAAAAATTAGGTTCTGGATTTTCGACAACACTTCTTGATGGTATTACAGGAAGTGGAAAAACAGAAGTTTATTTTAATGTAATAAACGAAGCATTGAAACAAAATGATAGTCAGGTTTTGATTATGCTTCCGGAAATATCTTTGACCGGACAATTTTTATCAAAATTTAAGGAACGATTTGGAATACTTCCTGTGCTTTGGCATAGTAGTGTGACTAAGGCACAACGTCGTGAAAATTGGAAGGCTGTGATGAATGGGGAGGCAAGGGTAATTGTAGGAACAAGATCTTCGCTTTTTCTTCCATATAAAAATCTTTCATTAATTGTTCTTGATGAAGAGCATGATAGTTCATATAAGCAAGAAGATGGGGTGATTTATCAGGGACGTGATATGGCAGTATTAAAGGCTTCTGTTGATAAAATTCCGATAATTTTAGCTTCGGCTACACCATCCATTGAAACTATAAATAATGTAAACCTTGGAAAATATGGATGTGTAAAACTTTCATCAAGGTTTGGTGTTGCGGTTATGCCTGATGTTGAATTGATTGATATGAGGCAAAACCAACCACAAAAGGAATCTTGGGGAAAAAGTTGGCTTTCGAATCCATTGGTAAAACAGATAGAAGAAAAACTTTCATTAAAAGAGCAAGTTATGCTTTAGATAAACCGCAGGGGGTATGCTCCACTTGTTCTTTGTGGTTCATGCGGACATAGGTTGCAATGTCCGAATTGTAATGTTTATTTAACTGCACATAGCAAGGATGATACAAAATGTTGTTGTCATCATTGTGGGTATTCAATGCGACTTCCAAAAATATGTCCAAAATGTGAAAAGGAAGATACTTGGGCTTTGGTCGGTCCGGGAATTGAAAGAATTGAGGAAGAGGTAAAAAATCGTTTTCCAGAAGCAAAAGTTGAAACTATTTCTTCGGATATAATAACTTCGCAAACCCGACTTAATGAAATAATAAGAAAAATTTCATCAAGTGAAGTCGATATTATTATTGGTACACAAATTTTGGTGAAGGGACATCATTTCCCAAATCTTACTTTGGTAGGAGTGGTCGATGGAGATATGAGTTTTTCTTCATCTGATTTGCGGGCAAATGAAAATACTTTTCAACTTTTGACACAGGTGTCGGGTAGGGCTGGTCGTGATGTGAAAAAGGGAAATGTTTTGATACAGACTTATAACCCTGATAATCCAGTTATGCAGGCAATAAAAAATAATGATAGAGATAGTTTTGTTAGTCAGGAATTGAAGGATAGACAGAGTGCATTGATGCCACCATTTGCAAAATTAGGGGCGTTAATTTTATCATCAAAAAACAAACTGGCGTTGGAAAATTTTTGTTATTTATTAAAACAAAAAATGCCAATTGGTGTTGATGGTGTGCAGTCGTATGGTCCTATTGATTCACCGTTATCATACCTTAAAAATAACTATAGAAAAAGGTTTTTATTGGTTGTGGATAAAAAAATCCATATTCAAGATGTTATAAAAAAATGGCTTTCTATGGTTGAAATTCCATCAAATATAAAATTAAAAGTTGATATTGATCCTTATAATTTTATGTAATATATCTCGTTTTATTGACAATATCTCGAAAATTTGGTATTTTATAAATATAAAAAGGATTTATTATGTCAGAAAATTTACAATATTTCTTTAATTCTCTTATCTCAGTAAAAGGAGTTGGAAATAAATTTTTTGATGGATTAAAACGACTTTTGCCTAATACTAGGTTTAAGGACATTCTTTTTCATCTTCCGGTATCAGTTATAGATAGAAGTTATACACCGTTTATTATGGATGCTCAAGTGGGGCAAATTGCAACACTTAAAGTTGATGTTTTAAAACATATTCCTTCACCAAAAGTTAGAGGTAGAAAAATTCCCTATAAAATTCTTTGTAGTGATGATAGTGGTTTTATTACATTAAATTTTTTTAATGCTGGTAATTATTTACAAAGGTCGATTCCTGTTGGAGCAAAGATTTGTATTAGTGGAAAAATTGAAGAATTTGATGGAGGAAGGTGTATGAGCCATCCTGACTATGTTGTTCCAATTTCTCAATTTGAAAAAATTGCTGGATTGGAACCTGTATACCCATTAACTTATGCAATTACAAATAAGATGATACGAAATGTTGTTGATGTGGTTCTTTCTAATATGCCTACTGTTCCAGAATGGCAAAATGATGCGGAAATTTCGTTTACTGATGCGTTAAAATTTATGCATAGACCGATAAAAAATTCTGAACTTATGTATGAGGCAAAAAAAAGACTTGCTTATGATGAAATTCTGGCAAATCAACTTGCATTAGCTCTTTCGAGAGAAAAGTTCAAAAGTGAAATTGGTGAAAAAATTGTTTCGGATGGACGTTTTGTAAATCCATTTATTTCTTCGTTTGGATATGAATTAACTGGGGCACAAAAAAGGGTTTTAAGTGAGGTTATAGATGATTTGAAATCTGATAGTAAAATGCTTAGACTTCTTCAGGGGGATGTTGGAAGTGGAAAAACTATTATTGCAATGATTGCATTGCTGACTGTTGTAGAAAGTGACTATCAAGGAGCATTTATGGTGCCAACCGAAATTTTGGCTGAACAACATTTTTCGACATTTACGAATCTTTTAAAAAAGGCAGGATTGGAAGAAAAAATTAAAATTTTGCTTTTGACGGGAAAGGATAAGGGAAAAGCAAAGGAAGATAAACTTTTATCTATAAAAAATGGTAGTGTTGATATAGTTATTGGTACGCATGCACTTTTTCAAGACAAGGTTAAATTTAAAAATTTATCTTTGGCTGTGATTGATGAACAACACAAATTTGGTGTACATCAACGACTTGAACTTGGTAATAAAGGTGAAGAAAACAAGTGTAATATTTTGACTATGACAGCAACGCCTATACCACGAACTTTGGCAATGACTTCGTTTGGGGATATGGATTTATCAATCATTGATGAAATGCCACCAAACAGAAAACAGGTTGAAACAAAAGTTATAAGTATGAACAAAATTGATGAACTTATTGCTTCTGTTTCTTTGCAAATGAATTCTGGATTATTGAAAAAATTATATTGGGTTTGTCCGTTGGTGGAAGAAAGCGAAAAAATTGATTTGTCTGATGTAATTTCAAGATATGAAAATCTTAAACAAATTTTTGGTGAAAAGGTTGCTCTTATTCATGGAAAAATGAAGGCTGATGAAAAAAATTTGGTTATGAAAGATTTTGCAAATCCAGATGGAAAAACGAAAATTTTGGTGGCAACTACTGTAATAGAAGTTGGTGTTAATGTGCCAGAGGCTACTCTTATGGTAATAGAACATAGTGAAAGATTTGGGCTTTCCTCTCTTCATCAATTAAGAGGTAGAATAGGGCGTGGTGCAGATAAATCAATTTGTATTTTGCTTCATTCTTCACGAATGACTGCGATTGCAAAGGAACGACTTTCGATTATGAAAGAAACTACTGATGGGTTTAAAATTGCAGAAAAAGATTTAAAACTTCGTGGTGCAGGTGATGTTTTAGGTGTAAGACAAAGTGGAATTATAGATTTTAAAATTGCAAATTTAGAAGATGATTATGATTTGTTTTTGGCTGCATCTCAAGATGTTAAAAATCTCCTATCTTTTGATAAAAAAAATAATACTGAAAGATGGAAAAATTTACAATTTTTATTGCAATTATTTGAATATACTAAACAAAATAATAATTTAAAGGGATAAATAATATTTGACAAAACTATTGACAAAAACAAAATAATATAGTATATTCACTTATATAAAGGACAGAATATGACTTTGAAAATAAAATATAATGATATGAAAAAGCCTATGCAACCTGAGAATATTAATCTTAAGGGATTGTATGGTTATGCAGAATATTCAAGTATTGTTTTTGATTATGTCCTTCATTCGTTAAAAAAGAAATTTAAAGATAAAACTGGACTTGACTGTAATGTTAAAATGGGACCTTTGAAACAGGGGCAACGTGCTTGTGAAAAATTACAGGATGATGATATTGATGGGCCATCTGATATTTTGGATATTTTAAGGGGTAAAGTTCTTGTTAATACTGTTGAAAATCCTTCTGAAAATTTTTTAATATCGAAATTCATTTGATTTTGAATTTGTTTCTGACAATTTTCATCTTTACCCTTACATTCCTTTAATGCAG
>JAILLX010000032.1 GCA_024692925.1 bacterium | reverse complement strand
AAATTGATGCAACCTATAAACGTTTAGGGGTTCCACTTGAAGAACAAAAAATTTTAAAGGGGCAGGCTGTTGATGCGGTTGTGGATAGTAGTTCGGTAAGAACAACCTATGGAAAGCAACTTTTGGAAATGGGAATTATTTTTTGTCCTATATCTATGGCTATTCAAAAATATCCGGATTTGGTAAAAAAGTTTTTGGCACATGTTGTTCCTCCGGAAGATAACTTTTTTGCATGTCTTAATGCGGCGGTATTTAGTGATGGAACATTTATTTATATTCCTAAAAATGTAAAATGTCCTATTGAACTTAGTTCTTATTTCAGACTTCAAACTGAAAAATTAGGGCAATTTGAAAGAACTTTGATTATTGCTGATGAAGGTAGTGAAGTTTCTTATTTAGAGGGATGTTCGGCACCAATTCGTGATACGAATCAACTTCATTCTGGTGTTGTGGAACTTATTGCATGCAAAGGAGCAAAGATAAAATATTCGACTGTGCAGAATTGGTATGCCGGTGATGAAAATGGAAAGGGTGGTGTCTATAATTTTGTGACAAAGCGTGGGCTTTGTTTTGATGATGCAACTATTTCTTGGACCCAGTTGGAGGTTGGTTCTATTAAAACATGGAAATATCCATCGTGTATATTAAAAGGTGATAGAAGTAAGGGGGAATTTTTCTCAGTTGCTCTTACGAATAATATGCAAATGACTGATACCGGCACAAAGATGATACATATTGGTCGTGATACAACAAGTACAATTATTACAAAAGGTATTGCACTTGGAAAGTCGGTTAATGGGTATAGGGGTATGGTTAAATTTGCCCCAACTGCTGAAAATGCAAGAAATTTTACAAAATGTGATACTTTGGTTGTTGGCGATGATGCAAAGGCTTTGGCTTTGCCTGATATTATTGGTGCAAATATGTCAACAGTGGTGGAACATGAAGCATCTGTTTCTTCGGTTAGTGAAGAACAACTTTTCTTTATGGAACAAAGGGGACTTGATGAAGATAAAGCATTGGGGCTTATTGTTAATGGTTTTTGTTCTGATATTATAAAAAAACTTCCGGCTGAATTTGCAATGGAAGCAAAGGAATTGATAAATATTAGTATAGAGGGTTAACTATGTTAGATATAAAAAATTTGAAAGTTAATGTCGAAGGTAAGCAAATTTTAAATGGTGTTGATTTGCAGGTAGGTAGCGGAGAAACTCATATCCTTATGGGAAAAAATGGAAGTGGAAAAAGTTCGCTTTTGAATACTATTGTAAAAAATCCAAAATATGAAATTTCAGGTGGCGATATTTCATTTTTGGGTGAAAGTATACTTCAAAAATCAGTTAGTGATGTTGCAAAAGCTGGTATATTTTTAAGTTTTCAAAATCCACCATCAATCAGTGGACTTTCTGTTTCAACATTACTTAAAAATTCGGTTAATAGTATAAGAAAGGCAAGGGGTGAAAAGCCTTTGACTGCACCAGAATATTTTAAACTTGTTGATGAATATACAGAGGTTTTAGAAATACCAAAAGAATGGCTTAAACGTCAGGTGAATTTAGGGTTTAGTGGTGGAGAAAAGAAAAAACTTAGTATGTTGGAAATGCTTTTTTTAAAACCTAAACTTGCTTTGCTTGATGAACCAGATAGTGGTGTTGATGTTGATGCGGTTAATATTATTGCAAAGGCGATTGATTACCTTAAACCATTTGGTGTTTCATTTTTGATTGTTTCTCATTATGAAAAACTTATATCTCTATCAAAGCCGAATTTTGTGCATATTATGCAGGATGGTAAAGTTGTACAGACAGGAGATATTACTTTGGCTCAGAAAATAATAAAACAGGGTTTTGGCGATGGAGAATAGTAATCTTTCAATGATTAAAAATGTTCAAGATATTCCTTTTGCAAAGGGGTATAGTATTGTTGCAAATACATCTTTGCCTGAATGGTTTTTGACATTTAAAAGAAATGCGTTTGATTTTTATTTGAAAAATTATTCTTTGGTAAAGTCGGGTATTAAAGATTTTATTTTAGGTGAAAAATTTGTTGTTGCTGAGAAAAATAAATTTCCATCTTTTGATATGTTTTTAAAATATCCGATGTTGGAAATTGATGCATATACTGTGGTGATTGTTAATGGGCGTTATTGTTCAGAACTTTCATCGGAGGAAGATTTGCCATTTTCTGTATTTTCGGATGGAATTTCATATTCTATTTGTGATGATGCAGATTTTTTGGATGGAAAACTAAAGTGTATGGATAATCCTTTGGTTGCACTTAATTCTGCTTATCTTTCGAATGGGGTTGTAATAGATATTGCATCAAATGAAAATATTAGAAAGCCAATACATATAATATCAATTACTTGTTGTGATGATGAAAAAATTTTTGTAAACCCAAGAATTTTTGTGAATGTTGGGGAAAATTCTGTTGTTGATATTGTTGAATCGAATCTTTCTTTTGATGAAAAATATTTTGAAAATAGAGTGTGTCAATTTAATATTGGTAATAATTCAAAGGTTAATCATTATAAATATTTTAATGTTTCCGAAAATTCTTTGGTCGCAGAAAATGTCTTTGTTGATGTGAAGGATGAGGCTAAATTTAATCAAGTTTCATTTGTAAAAAATGTTGGAAAACTAGATTCTTTTTTACAGTTTGAAATTGCAGAAAAATGTGATGTAAATTCGGTTGAAGCAGTTGATGCAAAAAATAAAAATGATGTTGATATAACTGCTTTGATAAAACATAATAAGAATGATTCATTAAGTAATGTTTCCTTGTATTCGGTAGTAAATGATGAGGCTTTTGTAAAATTTATGACTTCGGTGAAGTGTGCTAATAAAATCGAAGGGGTAGATACCGCTCAGATTTCAAGAATACTTCTTAATTCTTCCAAAGCTGATGGTAGGATAAAACCATTCCAAGATATTTGGTCGGAGAAAGTAAAAGCCTATCATGGGGCGGTGATAAGCGGTGTAGATGCAAAAGATTTATTCTTTTTGGAAAGTCGTGGAATTGGTAAAGATGATGCAAAAACTTTGATTTTAAAATCTTGTTTGGCTAATATTTTACAAAATATTCATAATGAAAAAATTTATAATGCATTTTATAATTTAATTTGGTTATAATCTAAAATGATAAAAATGGAGGTTTAAAATGAAAAAAATATTATCGTTTTTGTTTGTTTTTTTAGGTATATCAGTTGCGGTGTTTGCTTCGGAAACTGATGATGTTAAAAAGTATACGCAAAATCTTATTGATGATGCTATTGTGAAAATTTTTAAAACAGGTGTTGCAAAAAATGATAGGGTTATTCCATTCAGAAAAGTTTTGAATGATAACTTTGATTTTGATTATATTTCAAAATTTGTTTTGGGAGTTTATGGTAGGGGCATTAGTGATGCTCAACTTTCAAATTTTTCAAAGCAATTTTCAGAACTTAATGTCTACAGCTATGTAAAAAAATTCGAATCTTATACTGATTCAAAAATTGATGTAGTTGATGTGCAAAAGGGTAAAAAAGAAGGTCAATATTTTGTCGCAAGTAAGGTTCGTGCAATGAATAGTGGTGATAAGGATTATGATGTTGATTGGCGAGTTGTTAAAGTAGGCGATAAATATAAAGTTATTGATGTTATTATAGAGGGTGTTTCAATGGTTATGAGTTATAAAAATGAATATGCCCCTATTCTTAAAACTGCGGCTGATGAAGGAAAAAATCCAGTTGAAGTATTGACTGAGAAAATAGAAGATAAAGTTATAAAACTTAAACTTGCAAAATAAGATTTTATAAAAAATTTCCCCCTTTGGTTTAGGGGGGATTTTTTTTGACTTTGTTTTTGTTATACTACGATATTTACAAGTTTGTTTGGAACAATAATAACCTTTTTTGGTTCCTTTCCATCAAAGTATTTTTTTATTCCATCAAGTGAAAGTACAAGCTTTTCAACTTCAGCATTTGGAAGATCAACAGGAATTTCTGCTTCGGCACGTTTTTTACCGTTTACAGAAATTACAATGTTTACATTTGATGCAACCAATGCCTTTTCATCAAATACAGGCCATGGTTCGAAATCAAGAGTCGATTTTTTGCCAATTTCTTCCCACATTTGGTTTGCAATATGAGGTGCAAATGGAGATAAAAGTTTAATAAATGTTTCAAACATTTCGTTTGGAATAATTTCCAATGTTCCCATATGATTTGAGAAAATCATTAATGCAGAAACGGCAGTATTGAACTTCATATCTTCGATACGTTCGGATACATCTTTGATAGCTTGATGCATTGCAATTGTATCTTTTTCAGTCATTTTTGCATCGCCAACTTTTTCACTTAATTCATATACACGAGCCAAAAATCTTGAGATACCAGCAACGGAATTTGTTGACCACATTGCGGCCTGATCAAATGGTCCAATAAACATTTCGTACATACGGAGTGTGTCGGCACCATATTTTGCAACTATATCATCAGGATTTATAACGTTTCCTTTTGACTTACTCATTTTTTCACCATTTTCAGCCAATATCATTCCGTGAAGTGAACGTTTTGCATAAGGTTCATCGTGTGGAAGTAATCCCATATCATATAATGCCTTGTGCCAGAAACGAGAGTAAAGTAAGTGACGTGTGACGTGTTCGGCACCGCCTTCGTACCAATCAACTTGTCCCCAATAATTTAATGCTTCTTTTGATGCAAATGCATTATTGTTTTGAGGATCCATATATCTTAAATAATACCATGATGAACCAGCCCATGTTGGCATAGTATCAGTTTCACGGGTTGCAGGACCACCACAGTGTGGGCAAGTGGTTTTTAACCAATCGGTTGCCTTTGCAAGAGGTGATAATCCTTCATCAGTTGGCATGTAATCATCAACTTCTGGAAGAGTTAAAGGTAAGTCCTTTTCATCCATTGGAACCCAACCGCATTTTTCACAATGTACCATTGGAATTGGTTCACCCCAATATCTTTGACGAGTGAAAACCCAATCTTTCATACGGTATTTTACAGATGCCTTTCCAATACCCATTTCTTCGATTTTTTTGATTATTGTATTTATTGCATCTTGTTTATTCATACCGTTAAGGAATTCAGAATTTATATGTTCGCCATCTTCGGTATAGGCTTCGGTTTCAATGTTTCCACCTTTTAAAACTTCGATAATTGGAAGATTGAATTTTTTGGCAAAATCATAATCCCTTTCATCATGTGCAGGAACAGCCATAATTGCACCGGTACCGTATCCCATTAAAACATAGTCAGAAATAAATATAGGAATTTCCTTTTTTGTAAATGGATTAATTGCAGAAAATCCATCTATGCAAACACCAGTTTTATCCTTTGCCATACTTCTATCCATATCGGATTTTTGTGCAGAGGCAAGTTGATACTTTTTTATTTCATCCATATTTTTTATCGATGATGAAAGTTTTTCAAGTATTGGATGTTCAGGTGCAATTACCATATATGTTGCACCGAAAATTGTATCTGGTCTGGTTGTAAATACCTTTAATTTTTCATCAGAATTTGTTATATTAAAGTCAATTTCTGCACCAGTTGATTTACCAATCCATTCGGATTGCATTTTTTTAACACTTTCTGGAAAATCAACTTCTTTTAATCCTTCAAGAAGTTTATCGGAATAAGATTGCATTTTCAAAATCCAAGCGGATTTCTTTTTCTTTACAACTTCGCTTCCGCAACGTTCGCAATGTCCGTTTTCAAGTTCTTCGTTTGAAATACCAATCTTACATTCAGGACACCACCAAATTGTTTCTTCACCCTTGTATGCAAGACCTGCTTTTACAAATTGTATGAACATCCATTGTGTCCATTTGTAATATTCAGGGTCGGTTGTGTTTATAACCCTGTCCCAATCAAAAGAATATCCAATAGATTTTAGTTGTTTTGTGAAATTTTCAATATTTTGTTTTGTTGCAACTGCTGGATGAATATGATTTTTTATAGCATATCTTTCTGTTGGAAGTCCGAATGCATCAAAACCAATTGGAAATAATACGTTATAACCTTGCATTCTGCGTTTCCTGGAGATTATATCCATTGCGGTAAATGAACGAGGGTGTCCAACATGAAGTCCCGCACCAGATGGATATGGAAATTCAAAGAGGCTATAATATTTAGGTTTAGAGTTATCTATTTCAACCTTGAATGTTTTTTCGGTTTCCCATTTTTGTTGCCATTTTTTTTCAATTTCTTTGAAATTATATTCTTTTGTCATATTTTTCCTCTTTTTTTCAATAGTTGACAAATTATTATAAACTTGTTCTATTTGGACTTTTTTTCTGTTTACAAATTATAAATAAGAGCATATACTCTTGAATTCACATTGGCAATAAAAATTTTTATAAAAAGAGGATAAAATGATAAAACAATTGAAGTATAGATACGCAAATTCAAAATTTGGAAAACAAAAAAGTTCGTCACAGTTTGTCTGGCTTATTTTATTCGTTCTTGTTGCTTGGTTTTTGTATGGAATGATTTTTAATACAAAGAAAGTAGAAGAAGTTAAGGCTCCTGAACTTGTTAAGGTTGATGTGGAAAAACTTTCACAAAAAAATGTCGTTTCTGATGTTTTGGTTTTTGGACATACAAAGGCAAGTGAAAAGGTTAATTTAAGGGTAAGAACTGCTGGTATAGTTGATACTATATTTAAGAAAAAGGGCGAATATGTTAAAAAAGGTGATGTTATCCTTACTATAAAAATGGAAGATAGAATTGCAAAACTTGCTGCGGCACAGGCTGCAAAAGATAAGGCAGAGATTGAATATAATACTGCAATAAGTCTTTTGGAACAGGGGTTGATTTCAAGGGTTGAATTCGTTTCAAATGAAGCAAACTATAGAAGTGCAAAGGCAACATTGCAACAAATGTCTTTGGATCTTGGATATACTTCTCTTCGTGCACCATTTGATGGTGTTATAAATGAACTTGATGTTGAAAATGGTTCGTATGTTTCAAAGGAATCAACAGTTGGTGTATTTCTTAACTTAAATCCGATAAAAATTTCAGCACAGCTTCCTGAAAAATATATTACTCGTGTGAAAAAAGGTGTTGTTGCCAAGGTAAAACTTTCAAATAATTTGTCTGTTGATGGAATACTTACTTATGTTGCATCAGTTGCGGATACAACAACAAGAACATTTGGAATAGAATTAGAAGCTCCTAATAAAAATGAAAAAATAGTGGAAGGATTAACTGCGGAAATAAATCTTCCTTTGGATACAGTTCCTGCTGTAAAACTTAATGCTTCGTCATGCCTTACATTTGGTGATGATGGTAGTGTTGGTGTAAAAACAATTGATGATGAAAATGTAGTTGGCTTTTATCCAATAGAAATTGTTAAAGAAGAGGAAGCTGGACTTTGGGTTTCGGGTCTTCCTGCAAATGTAAATGTTATTGTTGCAGGTGGTGAATTTGTAAGAGCTGGAGAAAAGGCTATACCTCATTTTGTTAATGAAACTGCAGAAACAAAATAATTATAGATAGGAGAAAATTCAATGTCATTTATGAGAGCTGCAATTAATAGGTCAAGGATATTTATTTTCACACTTATATTGCTTACAGTATCAGGTTTTATGACTTATAATAATATGTCAAAGGAGTCATTTCCTGATGTGACTGTGCCTATGATTTTCACGACTGTTAATTATACTGGAATTTCACCAGAGGATGGCGAACGTCTTATTGCAAAACCTTTGGAAAAGGAGTTTAAAACTCTTTCTGGATTAAAGCAGATAGATAGTAAATGTTATGAAGGTTATTGTCGTGTAAAACTTGATTTTATTGCTGGTTATGACATTGAAAAGGGTCTTCGTGAAACAAAGGATGCTGTTGATGATGCAAAGGCAAATATGCCAAGTGGTATTGATGAACCTATTATAAAAGAAATCAATACTTCGGAATTTGCGATTGCAATTGTTAATATTTATGGTTCGGCTCCGGAAAAAACTTTGATGAATATTGCTGAAGAACTTCAGGATGTATTCGAATCTATTCCTGGTGTTTTGGAGGCGGAAATAGGTGGTGAACGTGATGAACAAGTTGAAATACTTATTGATCCGGCAAAACTTAATGCTTATAAGTTATCTGTAAGTGATTTGGGAACATTTTTTGCTGGTTCAAATATGCTTATTCCAGCAGGAAATATTGATACATCACGTGGTTCATTCCCAGTTAAAGTTCCAGGTTTGATTGAAAATGTAGAAGATGTCCTTAATCTTCCTATTAAGGTATCAAATGATGCAGTTATAAAACTTTCGGATGTTGCAGAGGTTAGAAGAACTTTTGCTGATGCAACACAGTATGTTCGTATGAATAATCAACCATCTCTTTCTTTGGAAATAAAAAAACGTTCTGGTGGAAATACGATTAATACTGTTGCTGCAGTTCAAAAAGCATTGGAGGAAGCAAGACAAACTTTGCCTTCGAACGTTGTTGTTAAACTTACAAATAATTCTGCTGAAACAATTAAAGATAATCTTGTTGATCTTCAAAATAATGTTATTTCATCGATGCTTTTGGTTATTGTTTGTGTCGTTTTGATGTTGGGAATAAGAACTGGGCTTTTGGTTGGATTTTCGATACCAGTATCTTTCTTTATCGGTATTTTACTTTTAGGATTTATGGGTGTCACAATCAATATGGTTGTTTTGTTCGGTCTTATTTTGGCAGTAGGTATGCTTGTTGATGGTGCGATTGTTGTGACTGAATATGCTGATAAAAAAATGCAAGAAGGTGCAAATAGAGTTGATGCGTATGCTGAGGCATCAGGAAGAATGGCGTTATCTATTATTGCTTCAACTGTGACAACATTGATTGCATTTGCTCCACTTCTTTTGTGGCCAGGTATCATTGGTGAATTTATTAAATATTTGCCATTGACTGTTATTTGTGTGCTTTCCGCATCTTTGGTTGTTGCATTGGTGTTTATTCCAGTTTTGGGTGCAATGTTTGGAAAGGCAGGAACTGTAAGTGAACAAAGTAAAGAGGCTTTGATTGCTACTGAAACTGGACATTATGAAAAATTGACTGGATATATGAAAGTATACTATAATATTTTACATTGGGCATTGCTTCGTCCATGGAAAATTATTATTGGTATTATCGCGGTTTTGTTTATTTCATTCTTTATATATGGAAAGTTTGGTGTTGGCGTTGAATTTTTCCCTGATTCTGAACCTGACTTTTTAAAGGTTAATGTTCATGCTCGTGGAAATCTTTCTATTGATGAAAAAACAGAATTTATCAGAGAAGTTGAAAAACGACTTTCTACTATGCCTTATTTTAAGGATGTTTATTCAAGAACTGGTGCTAAATCATATCGTTCTGCGGAAGATGTGATTGGTTATGTTCAGGTGGAACTTAAGAATTGGCAAGAACGACCAAGAGCAGTGAAAGTTATTCAGGAAATGGAGGATAAACTTTCTGATGTTTCTGGTGTTGTTTTGGAAGTTGCCAAGGAAGATAAGGGGCCAAAGTCTGGAAAACCTATTGAAATAGAAATATCTTCTAATGCAGATAGTCAAAAACTTTTGGAAGATGGTTATGCCTATATGGATAAAGCAATGGAAAAAATTGGTGGTTTTGCAAATACTGAAAATACTTTGCCTCTTCCTGGAATTCAATGGGAAATGCGTATTAATAAGGCTCAGGCTGCAAAGTTTGGTGTAAGTATTGGATCAATAGGAAGCATTGTTCAGATGATGACAAGGGGGGCAACTGTATCAACTTATCGTCCAAATGATAGTGATGATGAATTGGACATTGTTGTAAGATTTCCTAAAAAATTTAGGGCATTGGATATGATTAACAATCTTTATGTTGTGACATCATCCGGTACTTCGGTTCCTATATCAACATTTGTGGAAATTATTCCATCGCATAAGGTTAATCTTGTTCAACGAATTGATGGTCGTCGTGTTTTGCGTATTTCATCAGATGTCGAAGTTGGACATTTTGCAGCGGAAAAAGTTGCTAAACTTAAATCTTATATAAAGGAAAATCCTTTGCCAAATGGTGTTAGGGTAAAATTCCGTGGTGAGGATGAGGATAGTAAGGAAAGTTCTTCATTTGTTGGACTTGCTTTCTTGGCTGCGGTATTTATGATGGGATTTGTACTTTTATTACAGTTTAATAGTTTCTATTCTACGTTTATGATTTTGTTTTCGATTTTGCTTTCGACAATTGGTGTAGTTTTAGGACTTACTATTACTCGTGATCCGTTCTCTATTGTTATGACTGGATTGGCAATAGTTTCGTTGGCTGGTGTTGTTGTTAACAATAATATCGTGCTTATTGATGCATACGATGAAATCAAAGATAAAGTTAGTGATCCATTTGATGCGATTATAAGAACGGGACTTCAAAGATTGCGTCCGGTTTATCTTACAACTGTGACAACAATTTTGGGACTTGTGCCTATGGCATTGAAACTTAACATTGATTTTATTAATGCAGATATTACATTTGGTGCACCTTCAATGGATATGTGGTCAGCCTTTTCAAAATCTATGATTTTTGGGCTTGGGTTTGCAACAATTCTTACTTTGGTTGTGACGCCATGTATGCTTCTTGTTGGTGTGAAAACAAGAAAAAGTTTCAAAAATTGGTGGCATAGGAAATTTCACAAAGAAGAAAATGTTTAATAGATTAGCCCCTTAATTGGGGCTTTTTTATTCTTCGAATTTAAGTAATCCTATTTGGCAAGATTTCCAAAGAACGACATCAATGTATCCAATGGAAAGGTTTGTTTCTTTTGCAATGTCTTCAAACATTTTATCACAGGCAATTTTTACCGAATCAGAAAGAGGTGAAGATACCTGCATATCATCGTTTCCGCAAAGACATATTCCAAGTCGTTGAATCCATACATCATATTTTACCTTGTTTATTCCAAGGTTGCGGGCAATGTGATTTTTTGTAATTGCACCAATGTATGGTAGGGTTTCAAGGTAGTTTAATTTTTCATCAATAGTTTTTAAATTGTAAAAATTATTTCTGTATTTTTCTTTGTTTTGCCATACTTTGCAAATTGCATTTATTTTGTTTTTATTACCAAATATAGAAAGTAAATTTTCAGGGCAGACGTTTTTCCCACTGCAGATATAATCTTTGATTAAAAGAAATTTTTCTTTTGCAACTTTTTGTTTGAAACCACTTGCAAGAATGACATAAAAAACTTCAAATGCAAATTCTTCGGGTGTTAAAATAGGTGGTGTTTGAAGGCGTTCCTTTATAACATCAAAACTATCTTTATCCGATCCAAGCCCAGATTCAATTAAATATTTTTCTAATGCAAAGAAAACTCCCCTATCAATTTTTGTGATAAAGGAGTTTGATATTGAGCAATAAACTTTTTTCATTATATTGCACGACCTTCTTGAACCCAATCTTCTAAACGTGGAAGATTTGCCTTTGCTATATCATCAATAGCCTTTAATTGAGTAAGTACTTCTTCCATATACATCAAAGGAATTGCGTTCCAAATATCGGAACCACCCTTTAATGGTTCAGGATGTGTTTCAATGAATACTCCACCAACATGTCCAGTTGAAAGTGCAGCACGTGCGATGATTGGAGCAAGTCTTCCTTCTCCACCAGAAGCATCACCCATAGCAGCAGGTTTTTGAACGGAATGTGTTGCATCAATTACAACAGGGTATCCGGTTTCTGCCATTGTAATAAGTCCAGTTGTATCAACAACCAAAGCACCATAACCAAATGATGTTCCACGTTCTGTTAAACAAATATTTGTATTATTGAAATGTTCGTATTTACCAATAATGTTTTTCATATCCTTTGGTGCCATAAACTGAGCCTTTTTCAAGTTGCAAGCCTTTCCAGTTTTTGCAATCGCGGCAGACAAGTCAGTTTGTCTGATTAAAAACGCAGGTTGCTGTATCATATCAACGTGTGGGGCGATAATTCCCGCCTGTTCCTCAGTATGAACATCAGTGATTACAGGGATACCAAGCTCACTACGGATACGGTCGAAAATCTTGATACCTGTTTCAATACCAACACCACGTGCACCGTTGATTGAGTTACGGTTTGCCTTATCAAATGAAGCCTTGAAAATATAATTTATACCAAGTTTTTCGGTTAAATTTTTCATATATTCAGCAATCTTCATCGCCAAATCCATATCTTGTAATTGGCAAGGTCCAGCAATAAGTGTGAATGGTAAATCATTACCCATAGTGATTTCTTTTGTTATACCACCACCAATCTTTATATGTTTATTTTCCATAATTTTATCCTTTCAATTTATTATGAGGTAATTGTACTATATTTCCTGTAAAATTACAATGAAAATAATATGTTGAAAATTGGAAAATAATACCTTGAAAAAATATAATCATTCTTTTATAATTTAATAAATTTTGATTTAAGAGGAGATAAAAATGAATAAACATCATGAAGTTGTTATAATCGGTTCTGGTCCTGCGGGATATTCTGCTGGAATTTATGCAGCAAGAAATGGAAATAAACCTTTGATTATTACAGGTATGGAATTTGGTGGTCAGATTACAAAATCTTTTGATTTGGAAAATTACCCTGGTTTCACAGAAAAAATTGATGGTTTGTATTTAACGGAGCAAATGAGAAAGCAAGCCGAAATTTTTGGTGCGGAAATCCTTGCTGATACAGTTGTTGAGGCTGATTTAAAAAATCGTCCATTTACACTTAAAACTGAAAATGGTGATGTGATAACTGCGGATGCAGTGATTGTTGCGACTGGTGCTTCGTGTCGAACATTGGGACTTTCCAATGAAAAACAATTGACTGGTCATGGTGTTTCATATTGTGCAACATGTGATGGATTTTTCTTCCGTGATAAGGAAGTTTTTGTTATAGGTGGTGGAAATACTGCTGTGTATGAAGCATTACATCTTTCAACAGTATGTAGTAAGGTGACAGTTGTTCATCGTAGGGATCATTTTACTGCGGAAAATATTAATCAAAAACATTTCTTTGATACACCAAATTGTTCAGTGATTTGGAATTCCGTTTTGGAAGAAATTGTTGAAAATGATGGAAAGGTTTCTGCACTTAAAATTAAAAATGTTGAAAGTGGGGAAATTACTGAATATCCAACATCTGGTGTATTTATTGCGATTGGTAATAAACCAAATACTGATATTTTTAAAGGTCAGATTGATATTGATGAGGCTGGATATATTAAGACTAAACCAAACCTTTGTGCAACAAATGTTGATGGTGTGTTTGCAGCGGGTGATGTGAAAAATCCTCATTTTAAACAGGTGGTTATTGCTGCGGCAAGT
>JAILLX010000107.1 GCA_024692925.1 bacterium | reverse complement strand
TATCTGATATTAAAAATCGTACTAAAAAGAATGTCGTTGAAATACAAAAAAATATGGAAATTATTGATATTTGTATGTCTGCATTAAAGGAATGTAAGGGTAAAGATGAAAATTGTCAGAAACAAATTAAAAATCAAATGAATTTGGATATTGAAAAATTTTCAGAAGAATTTTCAATGTCAGAAGAACAAATGAATTTTGAAACAGAAAAAAGAATTAAAAGTCTTCAATTTTTGAAAAATAAAGAAAATTTACCTTTTGCAAATGTTGGTGTTTCTAATGCTTTTTCTTTGAATCTTGATAAGGAAACAAAAACAAAATATCCATTCCTTTTAGGGCAACCAAAGATAAAAAGCAGTAATTATATGGATTTTAAATTTTATGTTTGCATTCCTATTCCTGATGGTAATGTTGGGAAAAGTATGAAAAAGGATTATATGATTTGTGAAATTATTGCAACTCTTGATTGTTTTGAAAAAGTTTATGAAAAAACTCATTCTTTGTTTGAATTGGAAAGAAAAGAGTTTAAAAAAAGTAAAAATGATGATTTGTCCGAAGATAAATATAAGTTGGCTTTGAATATTTTAAGACGTGCAATATATATTGATGATGTAATTGAAAAGTATAACAAGGAACATCCAAATTCTATACAAATACTTCCACATAATGATAATAAAGAGTTTAGGGATGATGTTTTGGATAAAATTGGAAGTTCTTTAACGTTAACTAGCGCACTTTGTGGCTGTAGAGATTTAATGAGGTAGTAAAATGTTAGTAAAAAACTATGATTTAGATATTCCAAAAATAAATGTGTTAGATAAACAAATAGTTATATCACTTGAAGGTTCTATTGATAAACAGGAGCTTTTGTTTACTGGTACAAAAAATACAAATGGTGAATTACTTTTACATTTGAATAAAAAATCTGGTTATGATAGTGTCGTTGCATCTATGTCTTATAAAAAAATAGGGCAGAAATTAGCAAAAAAAATATCAGTCACAGGTGGTTTGGATTTTTTCTTTAAATATAATAAGACTAAAGGATATTTTAATAAAGAAAGAAGTTTGATAAGTCCTTCGGGAAATGAATATTCAATTTATGATATGACAATGAAAAAGTTTTATTCCGAACTTATTGATGTTTTAAAAATTCGTTTTGCTTTGGGATATATTGAAAGTGAAGATAAAACAAAATCTGTAAATTCTTATTTCAGAGATGCTCACAAATACATTCTTATGAATAAATATAATCTTGGATTAGATGAATGTATGAATTTTTTAAGGGGCGTTGTTTCAAAATCATATATTCCGGAAAAATTTTTCAATGGATTTTTACTTGAACTTGATAAGTCAATTTATGATGGCGAACTTTCAAATGATAAAAAGAAAGAAGTTGAAAATATGGCGGTACAATCTTTGAAAAATGAAAAAAGAGGAAAGGTTGCATTTGATGATGTTTCTCTTCATAAAAATGTTTTAGAGGAAATTCGAAAAATTGAAAATGATAGACAATTTAATATGATAAAACTTCAAGAAACGATAAATACAAACTCTTATCAATAATAAAATACCCCCTCGGTTGAGGGGGATTTTTATCCATATAATTTTATTCGCATACAAAATGTTCTTCTGAATATAGAAGCACTGTAATATCTAATACACATTTAAAATGAAAGTCTTTTTTATTATTCCAGGTTGCACATGCAATTGCTTGTCCTGGTACTGAACGTTGTTTAGCGGTCCTGTCTCCATAAGGAATAAATTGCCCCAAAAGAGATCCCCCAACATTAGTACCATATTTTGCAAAATTTTCAGCTGTATCTTCCATATAACATCCACAAACTCCATTTTTTAGATAATATCCACTATTACATGATGAGGCTTTTCCTGTTGTAGCATCGCATGTTGCAGTTGCTTTGTTTAAATTACAAGATGTACAACTTGTTGAACCTGCGGATGAATATGTTCCAGCTGGACAAGTACTACAGCTACTTGCCCCAGTTGTTGAAGAATACTGTCCGGCTGGACATGCCTTACAACTTGTCTGTCCGCCCAAATTTTGGTACTGACCTGCAGGGCATGGGGTGCAGGATTTTGAAGTTCCACCGGTTGAGTAGGTTCCGGCTGGGCAACTTTGGCACATTAAAAATGATGTTTCTACTGCTCCAGCTTGATTACTTGAAAAACCCGCCACTATCATGGCAGAAGTCGAAATTAAATGCTTTAGTTTCATGTTTTTCCTCCTTAAATTAAACATTCTTTTTCTTGAGGGGCAATCCTCGTCATCCGAAGAACCACACCTCTGTCATCCTGAACTTGATTCAGGATCTTTTCGGGCTTTTAATTTCGTGACTTTCATGCTTGTTCGAGGCTTTAAGGTGGGCGGAGAAAAGCATGAAAACCTCCACCCATTTTAAGGGTTTGATTTTGACACGGACCCGCGAATCTTTACAACCCGCCTGTAGCCCACAGAAAACCTTGGTTCCTTGCCTATAGCATAAACAAAAAACCACCGATAAAATGATGTGATCAAAAAATAGTTTTTTGATAAGTTGGGGTCGAGGAAATTACCCTGTAAAAACAAATGGTTAAATAATACTTGTTGCAAAAAAATTTGAAACAGGATATACTAATCAAAAAAAGGGTGGTTTTTTGTTTACGTTGTAGCCTGAAAATCCAGCCTCTCCGCCCCCTACATTGCTACAGTTAGATTTTTTGAAGATAGGTCAAAATGAAAGCCTTGGAATGGGTGTCTTCCAGTACCCTATGTCATCCCGAATTTATTTCGGGATCTTAGACCCTGAAACAAGTTCAGGGTGACAGCGGTTATGTTTTTTTATTGTGGATTGCCACACCTACGGCTCGCAATGACAAAAAATCCCCCAGAAAACTGGAGGACTTTTTAATTAAAATATTTACCTTATTTAAGATAATAAGAATTTAAAACATTCATATCTGCATCAAATTCATATACGAATGGAGATGCAGTTGGAATATTTAATTCAACAATTTCTTCTGGTGTATATTTTGAAATATACATTTCCAAAGCACGAAGTGAATTTCCATGTGCAACAATAAGAACATTTTCACCCTTTTGAAGACGTGGTAAAATTTCCTTTGTATAATAAGGAACAACACGATTTACAGTATCAAGCAAACTTTCTGCTAATGGAAGTTCTTCTGGTTTTAAATCCTTGTATTTTTCATCAAAAGCAGGATTACGTTTATCATCTTTTTCCAACAATGGAGGCTTAACATCGTATGAACGACGCCAAATTTTAACTTGGTCAGCACCATATTTTTCAGCAGTTTCAGCTTTGTTTAAACCTTGTAATGCACCATAATGACGTTCGTTAAGATGCCAATCGTGAATTTGTGGAAGGTTTGTAATTCCAGCAGATTCTAAAATATTTTTTGCAGTTTGAAGTGTACGTGTAAGAACAGATGTAAAGCAAACATCAATCTTTTCACCTTTTAATAATGAACCAGCTTTTTTTGCTTCTTCAATTCCGTTTTCGGAAAGGGAAACATCGGTCCAACCAGTGAATAAATTTTCTTTATTCCAAACACTTTCGCCATGGCGAACTAATATTAATTTAGACATTTATTATTTCTCCTTTATTATTTCTAAAAAATGGTCGGGGAGACAAGATTTGAACTTGCGGCACCTAGTTCCCAAAACTAGTACTCTACCAGACTGAGCTACTCCCCGTTTCAAGAAAAGATGTTGAAATTATATCACACAAAATTTGTATTTCAAGATTTTTTTACTATTT
>JAILLX010000106.1 GCA_024692925.1 bacterium | reverse complement strand
ATAATATTCTTTCTGCTCATAAAAACGAAGAAGGTGTTAGTGCATATATTACAAAACTTAACGAAGTAAGGTCAGCAATTGATTCTTTGACTGATTTAACTAATGCAGATAATGTTGCAGATTATACAAAGACAATAACACTTGGTACAGAAGATACTTCTCTTACTGAATATGCAACTGCATTGGAGAAAAAGACAGAGTATGAAACATACAGAGATGGTGATTTTAAGACTGCACGTGATGCATATATTACTGCTATAAAAGCTGTTCCAACAGAAAATTATAATAACCTTTTAGCAGAAGGTGTAAAGGTTGTTGCTGATTTTATGGATGATAAAATCTTCAATCAATCAAAAGATGCATATGATGTTGAAAATATTAAGAGTTTGAGTACTGCTGCAAAGAATGATCAAGCAAGTATTAATGATGAAAAAGCTACTTATGATGCTGCTTATAATACAGTTGATGGAAAATATACAACTGCACAAAATGCAGTGAATGCTTATAATACAGCTCATGAAAATTCAGTAGCTTATCAAAAGGCTCATCCAACAATTACATCTGAAGCCGGTATTGCAAATATTGATTGGGCAAGTGTAGAAGGTGTTAAGGTTGCGGTTGCAAATGGTTCAACTGAAATCGATGTTCTTGCTCTTCGTGAATTATATGATAGTGTACGTACTGCTGCTACAGAAAATGGAAAAGCAGAAGGTGTTGTTGACTTTGCCGCTTATCCTGCTTCCGCAGAAACATTTGTTATCAAAAATAATTTGGAGTTGATGGCAAAGGCTGATGAACCTGATTATAGTGATGCACAAGTTGGTGATAATTTCTATAAAGATTTGGTTCCTGGTATTCAAGTTCAATCACATGTTGCTATTTTTGACAGTGTAGATGCAAAAACTGTTCAGAAAGCTTTGGTGTTTGCCGATAATGATAAAAAAGTTGATTTGTCGAAAACAACTTATAACTTAGGTGAAGACACTCGTATAAATGCTAACCAAACTTACCAAGGTGGTATTATCGGGGGTGTTGAATTTGAAAATTTGGCAAATACAACAATTTCTGGTACAATTACTGGAGGATCGAATATTTCTTCATTTTATGAAAAATTTATTAAAAATACAGAAGCTGAAAATTTGCCAACCTTGGCTTTGAAAGTTGAAAGTGTTAATATTGAGGAAACAAATTTATATGGTACAAATATTGACCTTGTTATTGCTAAATATTATAATAATTCGAAAACTATGAGTTTTACAAATAATTTTGGAGTTTTTAATGCAAAAGAATACCTTAATGGAGGTTCGATGTATGAAGAAAATACTTATAGTAATAATGCTTATAATCTTGACATCAATGCCGCTTTGGTAATGAATACAGATACATCTAATGTAAACATTACAGGAGTTAGAAGTTCTTCTGCACCGACAGAATTATCTATGAGTCTAACTAATGTTCGTTTCGCATCTGATTTGAATGGTATTAGTTTGACTGGATCACAAAGAGGTGTTATTGAATTTGCTGGCGATGCACCGGATTATATAGACAAGTTTGGATCTAGACTCGTATATAGTAGTGTTTCACGTGAAACAAAAATGAATGGTGCTCATTCTGTGGATGTTTCGAAGTTGTCTGTTTCTGCTGCCGCAAATATAAAAGCGGTAGGTACTAGTGATGGTATTACTGAAGTTATAACAAATAGTGAAGGAGCTAAACCTTCAAACTTTGCTATAACTAGGACTGTTACTTCAGGAACATATTCTGCTCAACAATGGGAGAAAGCAGGAAATCAGGGTAAGGAAAATCCTTCAGAAGCTGATTTGTCCTATGTTCTTCCTTCAAAGAATATTAATCAAACTAGATCTGATTTGATTCGTGCGATTTTGGATGATAATCAGAAACAGTACAGTTAGTATTTTATTTTCTTTCTTTTGAAAATGCCTCTGCCTTGTGCGGGGGCTTTTCTTTATTCTTTTATATATCGAACCGGTGATTTTTGATGTAAAAAACCAGCCTGAATTTTAGTATTGTGAAGATTGGTGGGTGATGGGGGATCCGAACCCCCGACCTACTGATTAAGAGTCAGTTGCTCTACCAACTGAGCTAATCACCCGAAAAGATAGAATGTATTTTATATGCTTTTATTCAAAATTTCAAGTTATTTTTAAAGTTTTATTTTTTGTATGTTAATTATTATAGTTGCAAAGACATTTCCGGCTGGGAAATATGGGTTTATTTGATCAACCTGTTTTATTCCGTATGATTTAATGTTAAGGCGAATTTCATACTTTTCCTTTCGTGCAACGGATAATGAATAAGTCGTTGGATTGCGATATATGAATTCAACGGTAATGCTCCACCAATCACCGGATTTTTTTGGTTCAGAAAGAATTCTGACAGAACGAGTAGTGTTTGAATTCAAAAGTTCCTTTATTTCAGGCAAATCATTTTTTATAAAATCCTGGTATGCACTGGTCCAAACTGGTTGCCCATTTTCCGTTCCCATATAACTTGGATATTTAAGTAAAATTCCACCATTTAAAGAATCAGGAGCGTTATAACCAAGGCTTTGATTCATTTCTTCGATATTGCCGGATACGGTGTAGCGGTTTACAACATATTCCTTTAGATAATTTTTCATAAATTCCTGTTTTCTTGTTGATGGAATATCGTTATTAAATGGAATTACTTCGAATTCGTTATTTGTGTTTTTAAATCTGGCAACAGCAATGCCATCAATTTTAAAATTATCTTCTTCTAATGATGCGGAAAATGATATTGCAATAAATAGTGCAGATAGTATTAGCACAAGACACAATGCAATAGATATTTTAAGAGGAACGAATGATAATGTTTTTTTATCTTTTTGCATTTAATCCTCCGTTTCTTAAAATTAAATCATAGTTCGGATTGAACATATAGCTTTCATTAATCACACCACGTTTTTGAGGGGATGTTTTATTACCACTTACTGTTATAAATCCGATTAAGACTTCCCTTGATACAGGTTTAGAATTTTTAAATTCGTTTACAATAAAATCAACACGAAAAGTTTGTGTAATTGATATAGGTTTTGTTTTATTTAAAAACCATTCAACAATTGATAATTCAGGGTTTGTTTCATATGCACTTTGTAATGTTATATCCAAAATATCAACGGTCCTTGTTATGCCATCGTTTGCCATAGTAGTGTAGGCGTTTTGAACATTATCGGTGAAAGATTTATATATTTTCGAAGATGAATATTGGCATAAATAACATTCTTCGTCTGTGTTAAATATTCCCATCTTTGATGCGGTTTTATTACTGCAATCACACCAATTGTTAAAGTTTGTGACAGATGTTTCGGAGATAGAAAATCTTTTTGAAATATAGGTCCTTATGAAATATTCGTTAAGGTATTGAGAATAAGAAAGAGTTGTTTGTTTTTGAGAGTAAGATGATTTTACATACTGATATTTATTTTCAATATCATTCCACTTTATAAACCTTGGGGAAATATCACGGGAAAAAGCACGAAGTATTGTAAGAATCGCAATAATCATTGCAATAAAAAGTGCAACATAAGTTATCCTTGCGAATCTGTAGATTGCAACTAAATACTTCCTTTCTGGGAATGATGGAACATCCACAGTGAAAGGATATACTGAAAGATTATCAGCCTTTTTATTTTCGGTGTTTTCTATATTGTTGTTTCTATAAACCATTCAGGCAACCCCGGCTTTGTTTCAATCTGTATACAAGCACAAGGTGACATCTTTAATTCATTTGCATCATAGCCGACACCAACGGGATCAGGCTCGTACATTGTCCCCCCACAACCTGAAACGATAATAAGTAAAAATAATGCAAAAATTTTTCTCAATTTTACCTCCTAAAAGTAAGTATATACTATAAGATTACAAGATAGCTTTTTTATATGCAAGAGTTTTTTGTTTTTTATTGACTTAGGAATTTTTTATAATACACTTTTCTTATGTTTTGGAGGTTTAAGTGAAGATTTTAAAAAAAACTTATGATTATGTGTTATATTTAAGTGAAACAAAGTATGCGTTTGCCACACTTTTTTTGGTTTCATTTTTGGGTAGTATATTTTTCCCATTTCCAACCGAAATAATTATGATTCCTATGATTTTAGCAAGACCAAAAAAGGCATGGAGCATTTCTTCGCTTGCCCTTATGTTTAGTGTGTTAGGTGGACTTGCCGGATATTATGTTGGTGCATTTTTGTTTGATACTGTTGGTATAAAAATTCTTGAGGTTTTACATTATCAGGATATGTTCGAACAATTCAAAACTTTGTATTCAAAATGGGATTATTGGATTGTGTTTGCGGGTGGGCTTACCCCATTTCCATATAAGGTTATTTGTATCGCCAGTGGTGTTGTCGGTATGAATATTCCTTTGTTTATTATCGCATCGGCGGTATCAAGGGCGTTAAGGTATTACTTTATTGCGTTCTTGCTTAAAAAATATGGTGATGATGCAAGAATGTTTATTGAAAAGAACCTTGAAATGTTAACAATTATAGCTTTTGTACTTCTTTTTATGGCAGTTTATTTTGTAAAAATGATGTAGTATTTGGCTTTGAATTGTTTCTTGCTTTTTTATGGGGGTTCGTTTATATTTACATATAATAAAAAAGAATCGTTTGGAGTTTTTTAATTGGAAAGAGCAACAAAAAATATTAGTGGGGATTTTTTAAGAAAACCTCCGGCAAGTGTGGAGGCAGAACAGGCTGTACTTTCTGCGATTATTACTAATAATAAGGCTTTGGAAAAAGTTTCTGAATTTTTGAAGCCAGAACATTTTGTTGAAGTTATGCATCAAAAGATTTATGAGGCATGTCTTCGCCTTATTGAAAAGGGGCATTTGGCTGATATAATCACACTTAAAAATTATTTGGAAAGTAATGGTACACTTGATATGGCGGGGGGTGTTGAATACCTTAGCCAACTTTCAAGTTCGGCTGTGCCTTATGTAAATGCGTATGATTATGGACGACTTGTTTACGAATGTGCAGTAAAAAGAAACCTTATTGAAATTGGTACTGATATTGTGAATGAAGCATTTGGCGGTTCAAGTGATAATGATGTTCCTGCGGTTGATCAAATTGAAAATGCCGAATCAAAACTTTACAACCTTGCAACAGTTGGGGATGTTGAAAATGGCCCTATGTCATTGGAAATGACTTTGCGTGATTCAATGCAGACTATTGAGGAAGCATATAGGGCGGATGGTTCTATTTCTGGAATTTCAACTGGAATAAATACTTTGGATAAACAAATTGGTGGTCTTCATCCATCAGATTTGCTTATTATTGCGGGACGTCCTGGTATGGGAAAAACGGCGTTTGCATTGAATGTCGCATTTAATGTTGCGAACGAGGTTTTAAATCATAGGGGACCAGAAAAACTTCAGGGACCGGTGCTTTTCTTTTCACTTGAAATGTCGGCGGATCAGTTGGCTTCACGTATACTTTCATTTTCTGCGGAAGTTAATGGTAATAAAATTCGTAATGGTTCAATAAACGAGGATGAATTTAACAGACTTGTTGAACATCAAAGGGCATTGAAAGATTTACCTTTGTTCATTGATGATACACCGGATATTACTGTGCCTGCAATAAGAACAAGGGCAAGACGAATCAAACGTCAATATGGTGGACTTTCGTTGATTGTAATTGACTATGTTCAGCTTTTGAATTCTCCAGGTGGAAGAAAGTCGGATAACAGGGTGCAGGAAATTTCTGAGATTACCCGTGGACTTAAAATTTTGGCAAAAGAATTGGATGTGCCGGTGATTGCTCTTTCTCAGCTTTCAAGACTTGTTGAACAAAGGGATGATAAAAGACCACAACTTGCTGATCTTCGTGAATCCGGATCTATTGAACAGGATGCCGATTGCGTTATGTTTGTGTACCGTGAATCCTATTATCACAACAAAAAACGTCCGGTTGATGCCGATGTGACAAGTCAGGAATATATCGCATGGCAAAAGAGGGCGGAGCAGATTGAACATATGGCTGAAATTTTGATTGCAAAGCAACGTCATGGTCCAACCGGTGATGTGAAGGTTGCCTTTGTCGGTGAATACTTTAAATTCGATAATTTTTATGATGGAAAAACAGAAGGATAGTTATTATGAAAAAATTTATTATAGCTTCGACTAATGAACACAAGGTACGTGAATTCCAAACTTTGTTGAAACCTTTTGGAATAAAAGTTGTTCCATATAAAGATGTTATAAAAGGTCAGTTCGAAATAGAGGAAACCGGAAAAACTTTTGCTGAAAATGCAAAGATTAAAGCAGAGGCAATTTGTGAAAAAACTGGGCTTCCTACTTTTGCTGATGACAGTGGTTTTTGTATTAAGGAATTGGCAAGTTTTCCAGGGGTAAGATCCGCAAGATTTGCCGAGGAAGTCGGTGGCTATGATAAGGCTTTTGAAGATATAAAAAATCGTCTTAATGGAAAATGCAGTGAGGCAAAATTTGTTTGCAATATTGCGTTTGCAGTTAAGGGTGAAAAAACTGTGCAATTCGAAGGTGCGTGCTATGGCTTTACAATTTTCCCACCAAGGGGTGAAAATGGTTTCGGTTATGATGCAATGTTTGTGCCAAATTCGTATGGCAGAACTTTTGCTGAAATGACTGAGGAAGAAAAAAATTCGATTAGTCATAGGTCAATTGCAACTGCAAAATTCATTGAATTTATTGAAAAACTTTCGGCAGAAACAGAAAAGAAAACTGCGGTGAAACCACTTAAGACTAAGGCAACAAAAGTTGATGCAAAAATCGAAGAAAGTATTCCGGTTGTTGTTGAAAAGGTGGAAGAAAAAGTTGTGGTTGATGAGAATACTTTTTCAGTAGAAGTAGATGAAAAATTTATTGCACCGGAAGTGCCTTTTTCAAGCGAAAGTGATGAGAAAAAATAGTATCTATATACATTTTCCGTATTGTTTAAAAAAATGCAATTATTGTGATTTTGTAAGTTTTCCGTGTGGGCAAAATGTTCCGAATCTTTTGCAATATTATTTGAAAGAAATTGAACTTTATCAACAAAAGTTTGGTAGAAAAAAAATTTCATCAATTTATTTTGGTGGTGGAACGCCATCGCTTTTGCCACCGGAAATTGTGATGCGAATCGTGGAGAAAATTTTTAACCTTTATGATGTGGATGATGATGCAGAGATTACATTGGAAGTTAATCCCAAAACTGTGGATGATAAAAAATTATTGGGCTTTTATGAAGCAGGAGTAAATAGGCTTTCGATTGGGGTGCAATCGTTTGATGATGCAGAGCTTCGATTTTTGGGGCGTGTGCATAATTCGGTTGATGCGGTGGAATGTATCGAATCGGCAAAGAAATATTTTGAAAATATAAGTTGTGATTTTATTTATGCGTTGCCGAATCAATCTTTGGAAAAATGGCAAAAAAATTTGGAAAAAATTACAAAGCTGGATGTAAAACATTTGTCGCTTTATGAACTTATTATAGAGCCAAAAACACCAATTTTTAATTTGGTGAAAAGTGGAAAAATAAATCCAATTTCCGAATCATTCGCAAAAAAAATGTATGAATATACGAATCATTTTTTGCGGGATAAATTTCCGCAATATGAAATTTCAAACTATGCAAAAAAGGGGTTTGAAAGTAGGCACAATTTAAACTATTGGAATGGTGGCGATTATATAGGTATTGGTGTTTCTGCATCAGGTAGAATCTTTGATGGGGCAAGACATTTTATTTCTGAAAATCCAAGGAATATTGATGAGTGGAAAAAAAATATTGATGATGGAATTTTACCCCTTAAACCTTTATCAAAAAAGAAGCGTGCCGAAGAAATGCTTATTATGGGATTAAGAAAAAATAATGGAATAAAGTTTAATGAATTTAAGCAAAATTCTGGTGTGGATTTTTTTGATATAGTTGATATGCAAAGATTTCAAAATATGGTTGAAAAAAAGTTTTTGATTTTGTGCGAATCGTCCATTAGAACAAGTGTGAAGGGACGAACTTTGCTTGATGCAATAATTAGGGAGATAATTAAGTAAATCTTTCTTGCATTATATCTTCAAATTTTATAAAATATCTTTAATAATAATTTTATAGTAGGATTGAAAATGAAAAAAGAAAAAATTCTTGTGACTTGTGCACTTCCTTATGTTAATGGACTTCCTCATTTAGGACATTTGGCTGGATGTTTGTTGCCAAGTGATGTGTATGCAAGGTTTAACCGACTTATTGGTAATGAAGTTCTTTATATCGGTGGAACTGATGAACATGGAACACCATCCGAACTTGGTGCAAAAAAAGAGGGGATTGATGTTTTGGAATATACAACAAAATATCATAATCTTCATAAGGATATTTACAAAAAATTTAATCTTTCGTTTGATTATTTTGGTCGTACTTCGGCACCGGAAAATACTGAACTTTCTCAACAGATTGCAAGGGAGCTTGCAAAAAATGGATATATCGAGGAACGCGAGGTTGAGCAAGTTTTTTCAATAGATGATAATATGTTTTTGCCAGATAGGTATATTACGGGGACTTGCCCATACTGTGGTGCGACAAATGCACGTGGTGATCAATGCGAAAATTGTACAAAAGTTTTGGATCCAAAGGATTTGATTGAGCCAAGGTCTTCGGTTAGTGGTAGTACAAATCTTGAGGTCAGAAAGACAAAACATCTTTACCTTAAACTTTCGAAATTAAGTGATAAGGTTCGTGAGTGGGTTAATACAAGAAAGTGGAATAAACTTACCTTGGGAATCGCAAATAAATGGCTTGATGAAGGGTTAGAAGATAGATGTATTACCCGTGATTTAAAGTGGGGAATTCCTGTTCCAACGGATGTTTTTCCTGATATGAAAGACAAGGTTTTTTATGTTTGGTTTGATGCACCGATTGGGTATATTTCTATTACAAAAGAACTTCTTGGTGATGGATATAAAAATTGGTGGCTTGAGTCTTGTGGTGCGGGCGATGAAAAATATGTTGAATTTATGGGAAAGGATAATGTTCCGTTTCATTCGATAATGTTCCCTGCAACACTTATTGGTGCGAATCCGGATTATAAAAAAGTGGATACATTGAAGGGGTTGAGTTATCTTAACTTTAACGGTGGAAAGTTTTCAAAATCAGCAGGTAGGGGAATTTTTGCCGACAGTGCGATTGCTGAATTTCCAGCAGATTATTGGAGATATTGGCTTATCAAAAATGCTCCGGAAACTGATGATACTGATTTTACATTCGAAAGATTTGCCGAAGAAATTAACAAGGATTTAAACGATGTTTTGGGAAATTTCGTCCTTAGGGTTTTGAAATTCTATTCTTCGAAAATTGGTTCAACATTGCAACATAATCCCGCAAATGGCGAGAAAGAAATTGCGGTTAAGGCTGAACTTAAAACCAGAATCGAATCTTATACCAACTATCTTTCACAGATGGAATTCAGAAAGGCGATGGCGGAGCTTCGTGCAATTTGGGTTTTGGGTAATACCTATATTGACGAGATGGCACCGTGGACAGTGTTTAAAACTGATGCTGAAAAATCCGGAGAAATACTTGTGTTTGCAATGAATTTGATGCGGGTGTTCCTTATCCTTGCAAAGCCTGTTATCCCAGAAACTGCGGAGAAAATTTTGACTGCACTTCATACATCCGGTGATTGGATTTTTGATGTGGAGGCGGAGATGAATTCTGTTTCTAAGGGGCATGAGTTTGAAGTACCGGCAAGTGTGTTTACAAAAATTGCACCTGAAAGGGTTGCTGAATTAAATGAAAAATACAATGCAAAAAAGTAGTGAAAAGGAACTTTTGGCAAAGCAAAACTTTGGCATTGATGAAATGTCAGAGGATTATTTGGAAAAGCCGGTTGCTCCGAAATCGGCTCGGTTTCCGTATGGTCCGAACGAAATTGGCAATTCGCTTATGAATGTGATAAAGGGGTTTGGAAAAAAGTATGGCTTTATCAATTCGGATATTTTGACTGATTGGGAAAAAATTGCAGGGCCGGATTTGGCGGCAAAAATTTCGCCGGTGAAACTTTCTTTTCCAATGGGGCAAAGGCAGAATGGAACACTTTATGTAAAAATAAAAAATGCCTCCCTTTCATCAATAATTCAATATCAATTTCCAACGGTTATTGACCGTGTGAATACTTATTTTGGGTATAGGGCTGTGGCTAGTGTGAAGATAAAATACTAATTTTCTTCGTCTTTTGCACCAATACCGTAAAAGCTAGGTCTTGGCACAAAATACTTTGAAAATGTTTTTTCCTTTGTCGTGCTTCCTCGTAATGACGAGGTCATATATAACTGCCGACCGCAGTGACAAATTTGGAAGATGTTATTGTTCCTCCGAACAATCAGAGCTGTAATTTCCAGAGTTTAATTTTTGGAAATTTGGATTATTATGTTTACCATTACCACAATCACATTGTAGACCGGATAATAGCATATCTATACCAGTATTAGAATTACTTAATTGTATTACCTGACCGTTAGATGTCATTATAGGCATATTGTTGTTTCCAGAACTACTTATTATTACCATAGTACATGTAGCATTTTTCCAACCAAGTTTCTTTTGTGCAAAATCAGTAGGCGTAAACATATCACCATTTGAAAGGTAGATAAGATTGTTTTCTTTGTTTGCGGTCGCAATTTGGAAGTTTGACATTCCAGTTTTTCCTTTTTTATCCTTAACCTTATTCAATGCATTGGTGATACTTAACGCACAAGTATTGAAATCATTGTAATCGTTTAAGTTGTTTGCGGTTATGTTGTTTCCTGTAACATTATTGTTGGTGTCTTTATTAAATAAATTATCACCGTTTGTTAGGTTTTGACAATAAACCTTTTCATCTTCTAAGGAATCCTTGTAATTAGGACTTGTTATAGTTTTAAGAATGGTATTGATACTGTTTCTTAATTCCGTTTTTATGTTTGAATTAGATTTGTTAGTTGAAAGAGCAGTTAATTGCTGACCCAATACATTTGAGGTGCAACTTGTGTATTGTGCAATATCCAAAACCATATATTGAACACAGCTGTCTATTGCAGGGTAATCTGATGATGAGAAACCATCGAATTTACCACTTTGAACGGCGATTAATGCCTCATCCAAAATACGGTCGGTGTAAAGTACAGATTCAGTAGTACGCTTAGTTAATTCGGTCACCTTTTTCCCAATGCCACCAAACATATCGGAAATATTGGATGATCCACCAATCATTGAGGCGAATCCAGTTGTGTTTGAAGAAGACGATGTTTCAAAATCCTTACACGAATATGCGTTTTCATCAGTTTTCTTTTCCTCGATAATATTACCGTTTTCATCAAATTGAATTGGAGCGGATGAAATTGACGAACTCATATTTGTCATAGAAGACATACCTTCACACCTTGTTTCACAGGAGGTCTTAAGGTTTGCAGTGTATCCTTCCACCGTTTCCATAATTTCGGTAAGTTTGTTTTGTGTTAGGTAAAGTGTGTTAATCTTTGATTCAGAAATTGTATCAGTTGTTTCATCATCGGCATTGGTTGCCTCAATCTCGGCAATGCCCTTTGAAAGATTATCACGTGATTTTTTGATTGTGTTGTAAACGTTATTAAGTTCGTTTTTGATAAAGTTTTCCTTTGTATTTTTGGTACAAACAAAATTTTGATCGGATTTATAACGACTTGAGTTTACAAGGGAACGAGTCTTTGCATCAGTTGAAGAAGCGAGTGCAGACACAGTTATAATTTGTGGTGGGAAAAATACTGCTGAACCATTTGTTTGTTGGTCATTAGTTTTTGTGATACCAAGCAAATTATACGCCTTTGTTGTGTAAGTTTTTGCAGAAGTAATATCCTGCTTTACAGTATTCAATAAATTGTTATATTTAACGTTAGGTTTGTTGTTTTTTGCCTCTTGTGCTTCCTTTTTCTGGCGGGCAAGTTCAGCATCCTTTGCTTGCTGTTCAAGTCGTGCCTTTTCCTGAGTAAGTTTTAATTCATTTTCACCAGCAATTTGCAACTTTTTTGTTTCGGTGTCAGATGCAATTTGTTGAGCCTTTACCTTTGCATTTTCAGCAGCAGTTTTTGCCTCTTGTTCAGCCTTTTGAACTTCAAGTTGTTTTTGTTTTAAGGCGTTTTCCTGTGCAGTTTGAAGAGATTTAACTTCTTCGGCTTTGCTTGATGCATAACCGGCGATATAACTTGCACATTGGAATGGTAAAATTTGATTTACGGATTTAAGGCATCCGGCAAATAAATTACGGTTGCCAGCCTCATCCCCACAGGAGCCAGCATTTTTACAATTATAAGCGATACAATCTTCGATAATTCCTTCGCATTGATTGGTATAGTTTGCCTTATAACATTTTGCAAGACGCTTTGGACATTTATCCTTGTCAATTGTGAATTCGAGGGTTTCGGCATCAAATGCGTTTAAACATGCAATACAACCGGTTGTGACAGTTGATGTTTTTTTCTTCTTTTTTGCGGCATTTGATGAGTTTGAAAATACAAAAGAACCGCAGATTACTGCGACTAATAAAACATTAAAACTTAAACTATGTTTTTTGTTCTCGTTCACTTTTTCCCTCTTACACTTGTTCATTATAGCATAAATATTTGAATCGGTAAAGCGGAAAATAAAAAAAATACAGATTTTTTCAAACCTGTATTTTTCATTTAACCATAAATAAAGTAAGCGGTTGGAAAATTATTTTTTTCTTCCAACAACGATTTTAATTTTTGTTTTAGGAGCAGGTGCTTTTTTAGCAGGAGCTTCCTTTTTTACCATAGGTATAATTTTTGCAACAGCAACTGGTTTAGCAGTTGGTTTTGCAACTTTTTTTGCTACGGGTTTTACTGCTACTTTTATAGATTTTTTAGGAGCAGTTTTTTTAGCAACTACTTTTTTTGCAGGAGCCTTTTTAACAGCAACTTTCTTCACTGCAACTTTTTTAGGAGCAACAGCTTTTGCTTTAGGTGCAACCTTTGGTGCAACTGCTTTTACAACTTTAACAGCCTTTTTGGCAGGAGCTTTTTTTGCAACCTTTTTTACTGTTTTTTTAGCAGGAGTTTTTGATGCCTTTTTTTCAATAGGTTTTAAAACTTCTTGTGTAAGTTCATAGATTTTTGTTGCTTCGTCCCAGATTTCCAAATCTTGACCTTCTGGTTTACCGCGGTTAAGCCAAATGAAGTATGCAGCTTCTTGAATATAATCGTGTTTAGATGTCATTTTTTACCTCTCCTTATTTAAGTTAAATTTCTATCTCACAGGGTCATATTAGCATATAAATTTTGAAAATCTAGAGTTTTTTTAAATATTTTTAAACTTTTTTTATTGTTTAATTGCTTTTGTAAAATTTTTTGGGTATAGTATTTTTAAAAGAAAAATTTTTAGGAGATAAAAATGGAAATAAATAAAAAGGAACTTCTTGATAACTTAACTAAAACAAAATCATCATATACTGGTGGTATTTCAAAGGGACATACTGTTATGCCAAAAGCAGATGGAAAACAACTTATTGTTGGTAAGAATATAAAACTTTCTGGTGCAATTGATGTTTGTGAAAGTTTGGTTGTTGAAGGTACATTGGAAGCAAACCTTAGCGGTGCAAAATATTTGGATATTGTTTATGGCGGAAGTTTTACCGGTAATGCCGAAGTTGAAGAAGCTCATATCAGTGGCTTTTTTGATGGTGAACTTACTGTGACAGGAATCCTTTATGTTTATGAAACTGGTGTTATAAAGGGTAAAATAAATTATGCAAATTTGGTTGTTGAAAAAGGTGGTGTTTTAAAAGGTACACTTAAAAATATTGATGGTGCAAAACCAAAAACTGCACTTGACTAATTGCCATCTTAACTCAGGTGATAGAGTGCCAAATTCGTAATTTGGAAGTCGTGGGTTTGAATCCCGCAGATGGCACCAAGATTTTAAGGGAGGAAGAAAAACTTTTTTCCTCCCGTTTATTTTAAGGAAAAAATTTTATGAGTAAAAATTTGTGGAAGGAAATTATTGATACTGTTGTCCCACTTAAAAAAAAGAGGGCTGAGTTTGGTCGTGAAATAAAACCTGTTCCACAAAAAAAGAATCGTACTAATGATATTGATGTTTCATTTATTTCATTGGAAGATATAAAAATTTTGAAACATAGGAATATTATAGAATCTGATTTATATGTTGGTGATGAATCACGTGTGGATAAGGCGACTATTAAAAATATTAGACGTGGAAATTTTTCCTTTGACGCAAAGTTGGATTTACATGGAAAAACATTAGAGCGTGCTTTTGCAACATTTATTTCTTTTATAAATAAAAATTATGAATGTGAGAATCGAAATTTGCTTATTGTGACGGGAAAGGGAAATCCTGAAAAAAATACCGGTGTGATAAGAAAAAATTTACCGGCTTGGCTTAATGATGAAAATGTAAAAGATAAAATTTTGTATGTAAATTACGCCAATATCTCGGATGGAGGTGATGGCGCATTTTACATACTTTTACGAAAAAAGAAATTTATTTAAACTATAATCCAAAATCGGCAAGTTTTTCCCCGCCCAAAACGTGGATGTGAAAATGTGGAACTGATTGACCACCGTAATCACCAGTATTTGCAACAAGACGGTATCCCTTTTCATCAAGGTTATATTCCTTAATTACAAAATTTATTGCCTCAATCAAATCCAATTTTTCCTGTGCTGATGCAAGTAGACCGAATCGGGTGTAAGATTCGTATTCACCCTTTGGTAAAACAAGTAAGTGGCATGGTGCTTTTGGATAAAGATTTTTTATTACCATAGCATTTTCGTTTTCAAAAACGGTTGTGGAAGGGGCTTCTTTCCTTATTATTTTGCTGAAAATATTGTTTTTATCGTATGTCATTTTTTTTCTTTCTCTTTTTAGTTGATTTTTTTTTCGTTTCAATTTATATTATAGGATAGATTTCTTAAAAATCAATTAGAAATCGATTAATAATAATACAAAGAGGTGTAATATGGCAAACAAAAAATTTGAAATGAAAGAAATGAATGCAGGACTAATTGATGTATATATCGGGAAAAGGTTAAAACTTCGCCGTATTATGCTTCATATGAGTCAAGATGAACTTGCTTCTATGGTAGGTGTGACTTTTCAACAAATCCAAAAGTATGAAAGTGGAAATACAAAACTTAGTGCAAGTCGTTTGTTGATTCTTGCAAAGGTTTTGCAAGTTGACATTCAATACTTTTATGATGGACTTGAAAAGGAAGTTCCTGGAATCGATGAATTTGAAGCAAGCGTTGGTTATGTTTCAGAGAAGGTTATAGAATTTGATCCTATGCGTGATAATGAAACATTGGAACTTGTAAATTCATATTGGAAATTACAAAACCCAGAAAAACGTAAGAAAATTTTGGATTTCATCGTTTCTATGATTTAATCAATACAGATTATTTCATTTATGTTCGTTGTATCTATGATATTTTTATAGATAGGGAGTTTCATATATTTTTGAAGGTGCTTGGTCCTTGTTTTACAAAGATTAAGCTCCTTTGTCATATTGGAATAAACTTCTTCGAATCTGGTTTTTATATTTTTGAAATTTTCATTATTATTTAACATAGAGTTTGAATTTGTACTATCAATCAAATTTTTTGTAATTGAAAAAAGTTTTACCTGATTTTCATAAATATCTTTTATGTTATTGCTTTTTATTTTTGTAAGCATATTTATGTAAACAATATCCTTTAATGCCTTTTCATTATGTATTATATGTCCCTTTATAATATTTATAGTTTGAGGAATAATTTGACTTTGTTCATTAAGGTATTTTATTTGATTATAACGAGCCTTATAAAGGGCCTGTTTTATATTGTTTGCACGGTGCAATGGAATAAAACAAATCAGACAGGCAATTGTAATTAAAGATAGAAAAGTTATTACTTGATATACTTTTATGTTGTGAAATTTGTTTTCCATTTTTGCCCCCATTAATATTTTGGTGTTATTATACACCAGAAAAAACATATTTTCTACTTTTCTTTTTTGTGTTTTTAGTGTATTATTTTATATAAGAGGGAAAAATGAGAATTTTATCAAAAAAATCTTTTAAAAAAGCAATTGGTGGTGCCGTTATGTTTCAGGTTCTTTTGGGGCTTGGGCTTATGGTTATGATGTCACCTATGATTTTTTCCCAAATAAAAAAGTATAATGAGGAAGTTCAAAGGGAAGAAGCTGTGCATGATTTGGAAAAATGGCAAAAGGCGGCTTCGTCTTATATAGTTTTTGAAAAAGATAAGGGACTTCAAACTGGTGTCACAGAAGGTAGTGCATTGAAAAATTTGTTGTTGGATTATTTGGGTTCCGATGCTCCTAAAACAAGTAATGGTTTTGGTCAGACCTATGGTATGATAATTGTGCAAAATGCTGAAAACGCGGTTTCGTCTGCGGGTGGAAGTGTGGAGGCGGTTGTTTTTGCCTATGGTGGTGGTGTTGACAGATTGACCCTTAACGGTATTGGGCAATTTTTGTTTGATAAGGGTGCGGTTATGGATTCCGATGGAACAATACTTAGTGATTTAAGTTTATCACCTGCTTTGACTAATGCACTTAAAACTAAAGTAAATCCTTCGAATGGTGGATTGATTTTTATGTTTGTGACTGATTCATTTTTTACATCTGATTATTTGCATGTGGCTCCTATGCCTGGTGATGTAGAAAGAGGGTCATTGGTAAATACTATGATTGTTGATTTGAATATGAATAGTCATAATATGAATTATGTGGATAACTTTTTTGCAAAAGAAATTACTGCGGCAAATATTATTGGAACGGATTTGTCTGTTTCATCGTTGGTGTTGAATGGTAAAAGTAATGTAGGTAGCTTTTCATATCAAAACTCGGATGGATTTACTTCTTTGTCCGGAGAATTGCCATTTTCTATGACTGGGACGAATAGTGAAATTCAGGTTGATAATTTAACTGTCGAAGGGGATTTACGTTTGCATAAAATCTTTATTGAAGGTAGTGATCTTACTACTTCCACAATCAATTCAAAAGGATATTATGTACATGGTGATGCATCTGGTATCGCTTCGAATATCAATACTATTGTTTCAAATACATTTGTTTCAAAGGATGGAAGTCAGGCGGATACGGTTTCTACGGTGACTATGGATGCTCCGTCAAATTTATCAAATAATTTGGAAGATAGTTATATTTATGTAGGAAGCTATACCGAAGTTGATGGAAATAAAACTTATAACGAAGGGGATTCTATTATTTTGAATTTGGCAGGAGTTTCTGAAGTAAGTGATATTTGTAAGGGAACAGATTGCCTTTCTAATAGAATTTTAAATTATTATACAACATTGGAAAATTATATTACTTTGTATTTGAATGCTGGTGGTACATATGGTTTGCCAACTAATGGGGGTTAGTGATGTATAAAAGAGTAAAAAAATTCAAAGATGTTTTGGGTGCCTCTATTATGGAAGTAATTTTTGTTTTGGGAATTATGGCTGTGCTTACTCCTGTTGTGATACAGTTTGCATTTAAGGATTTGGCAGATGTAAGATATTTGAATCTTGCAAAACAAATAAAACAAGTTATAAAAAATTTAACCGCTTATGCTTCATCAGAAAGGGATAATTGGCCGGTTGGATCGGGTAATATTGCCGTGACTGGTGGTGGATTGGCAAATTATGGACTTGATGACTCAATTGATGAAGAAATAAAAAAACATCTTACTTTGAAGTATATAAAAAATGCAGATGATTCGATGGTCCTTTATGGTGTAATTGATATGACTTCGTTCCCATTGGATGCAATTGCATTTAATAAGACTTTGTTTTATGTAGAAGATAATATTGGTTATGTTGTGAATGGTGAAAAGTGTGAAGGTTGTACAACAAATTCTTGTGTTTGTGCAATAAATGGTAAGTGGGGTGAAAATTATTCGACTATTGGAGGATCTGTTGCTCCGAGTGGGTCAAAAATTGCGGTTGTGCGTGTTGATGATGGTTTGTTGGAAGATGAATATGACTCGTCTATTTACCTTTACAGAAATAGGGATGATTCAGAATTAAATGTGATGGGTCGTGATTTTAATATGGGAACTGCTAGTGTACAACACGATGTGAAAAATGTTAAGCAAGCGGAAGTGCTTAGCACTGTTTCCAGTTTTGATAGTAGCCGTAGTTTTAAAATTGGTATGTTTAAAGCAAACAGTGGTATAATAGGTGGACTTTTGAATGTCACATCACTTATTTTTAATGAAAATACTGGCGCTTCGTCGTTGGAATTTGGAAATGAAGGAAAGGTATTTGTTCCAAAAATTATTTTTGGAGAATTGCTTAGATTAGCAAGTTTCAGTGCGACTTCGGCTTATTTATTGGGTACTGTGGGTGCGTATAAACCTATTATCACAGTTGCGAATTTGACTGATTTGAGTGGAAGACTTGATTTGCAAGAGTTGGAGTTTAATAATTTGACCGGTGGTAGTGGACTTTATGTTTATGGATTGGAAGATTCATTTAGTGATAGTGATACTGTTGGTGCAAATGTTCAAACAAAACTTCGTGTCGAAGTTCCAAATGTAAAACTTACTAATCTAAGGGCAAAGGTTATTAACGTTAATAATAATTATGCTTCTTCGAATAGTGGAAATATAAAATTGGCAAATGGAAAAATAACTACGACCTTGAATGTAAATTTATATGGTATTCCAGGAAATCCTTCGATTAGAAATATTTGGAGTATTATGGATAAATTTGATGCTGGAACAACAGGAAGTGATTCCGGTTCTATTGCTAAAAAACTTTATCGTTATCAAAATAAAATTGAACAAAGTGATTAGGGTGATTATTTTTTTGAAAAGGAACAAAATTTATGAATAAAAATAAAAATGTCAGTGGTGGAATTTTGTTAGAAGTTATCTTTATGTTGGCGATAATGGTGGCTATTTTCCCATTTATTCAGAGTAATGTTAAAAAAAGGACTGATGCAATAAGAAACCAGATGGTTGTTCGTGATTTGGTAAAACTTAAAACTGCATTGGAAAATTATTTGAAACGTAATCCAACATTTGAAATACAGGATGGTAAATCATCTTCGATTAATAATGTTTCTTTGTCAGAGTTATACGATAGTGGTTTGGAAAAAAGTTTTAAGGAGAAAAATGTCCTTGGTCAGACATATAAAATCAGAGTTAAAACTTCGAAAGATGGAAATGGCAATACTGTTTATGATGCGATAATCCTTGCAACAGGGGAGCCTTCTATCCCTACGATGAGGATAAGGGATATTGTTAAGGAAGCCAAGGGGTATGCCGGATATGTAGAAAGTAATATGGTTTATGGTCCGGGTTGGCAATTTTCTGTTGCTGAAAATTTGTGGGGTGATGGTTTTGATGCAAGTTCTTTGGTCGTAAGGGCTGGGTTTTCAAAAAAGGAATATAAATATATTTCAAGAAAGGCTGGTGGTGGAACTGCAACTATGGAAACTGATTTATATATGAATATGAAAAATATAAATGGTATCAATAATTTGTATATTGCAAATTCGTTGGAAGTTGGTAGTTTTAATTTTACTGGTTCAGTGAATTTAGCAAGTGGAAACAGTGTTGAAAAAACTTCTTCGTTTGATAATATCACAATTGCTCCGGGAGAAACATCAGAGGGAGGTTCTTCTAACAGTAGTTTATCAATCAATCAGGATATGACTATATCTAATACATTGAATTTTCCGTTGGGGTTGATTGTTTCATCTTTGACTTTTTCTGATTCTGGATTACGCAGTTTGTCTTTGAATAAAAATTTGAATGTGAATAATCTTTATGCTAATGATGTCACAAAATGTTTGTTTAGTGGGGATGTGTATACGAATAGTTGTAATAAATTAAGATCTGTGACCGCAGAAACTTTGAATGTTGCATCACAATCTGTTTTGGCTGTTTCTAATTTGTTAAAATTAAATGATGGTTTGAATACTGTTTTGACCTTAACAAATTTAACAACAAAATCTTTTGATAGTGAAAAAAGTTCTTTGGGTTCGGTTGTGTTTAAGTTTGGTAATATAAAAATTGATGGTGCGGAAAATGTAAATTACAATATTACTTCGAGTGGTACTGCTCCGGCTATTAATTTGAATGATATAATTGTTATTGATGTTAATAAAAAATTATTGGAGAAGACTAAAAAAATTGGTGGTATCGACCTTAGTGAAAAAACTCCACTTTCTGTTGTGTTGCGTGGATTGTATTACGAATATGCTGATATACATAAACTTATTGGAAATACTTATCCTACGAATGCAAACGCATTCCTTCCATTCAAAACAGAATTGGATGTGCGTTGCGAGTATATAAAGTGTGGATCAGGATATTGGTACTACTGATTATGGTTTTAATGGAAGTTTCTTTTGTTCATCTTCTATCGCATTAATAAGTTGTGTTTGGAACTCATCACGCGAAAGTTCGGATGCCTTTATCGGTGGAAGAATGTGAACTTCGATTGTTCCAGGATATTTTATGAAACCATGTTTTGGCCAATATACACCAGAATTCATTGCAACAGGTACAACTTCAACACCTTTTAATGCTTGGATGATTATGCTTAATCCAGATTTATAGTTTGGTTCAGCACCAGGTTTTGTACGTGTTCCTTCTGGGAAAATAATGACACTGTATTTTTTAAGACGTTTTGCAAAACTTGCACGCAAACTTTTTATCATTTCCTTGTTTCCATGGCCACGATTTACAGGAATGTTTTTTGTTTTTATCATTGCAATTCCAAAAAGTGGGATGAATGCAAGTTCCCTTTTATACATAAAAACGCATGGTCTTAAAAATATTTGATATGCAAATGTTTCCCATGCAGATTGATGCTTTGATGCAAAAATTACTGTTTTCCCAGCAGGGATATTTTCAAGTCCGGTGACCTTGTACTTTAATCCGCAACATACCCTTAAAAGGAACATTACACTTCGGCACCAAATGCGTGCAGTTGTAAATGTGACTGCTGATGGTAAAACAGATGTGAATACTGCTGATATGCAAAATATTATTGCAGTAATCATAAATAAAATGAAATAGATTGTTGAACGAATTATTAAAATTGTTTTTTTCATTATAATGCTCCTTGTATTCTTAATGCCGTTTTTGTTTCTAAACCAGTAAGGTTCCAGATGTATGTTAATATAAATTTGTTATATTCACCGAAGACTAAACCAAGCATATGTGGATTAGTTAATGTTGTAAAACGACTTTGTGAAAATGAAATAGGGTGATAAATTATTGCCGTTTTAGGAAGATATTTTTGAAAAAGAAGTTTTGATCTTGGCATATGATAAAATGATGTGATTAAACGAACAGTATCAACATTATTTTTCTTTACCCAAACAGCACTTTCCAATGCATTTTCGATTGTGTTTTCAGCCTTTCCAGTTGAAATTTTTGATTTAAGGGAATCGGGAGATACGGATAGTTTCCCTGATTTTTGTAAATTGGAGATTGTTTTATCAATTACCTTTGAAATAGGAGCCTGTAGATAAACACCAGAGATGAAAAGTTTAGGGGAGTTTCCTTTTCCTAATTCCTCAATACTATCAGTTATACGGCGTGTTTCACCAGTAAGAACAATAATTGCATCAGTCTTTTCATTTATGTATGCAGGTTCATATTCAAGGTTCAATGCAAAATATACAAAGCCGAGAAAATACAATCCTGAAACAATAAGAATCCAAAGCACATATTTTTTTGCACGAAGTTCGGATTCAGATAATTCTTTTTTTGGCTTAAAGCCTTCTTTATACTTTTCAATTTCCATTTTTACATCATATCGTTAAGTTCTTTTCTTATTGTAAGCATCGCACTTACCTTTGCTATTATACCAGCAATAATTGGAATTAGCAACATTTCTAAATATACATACGATGAGAACTCGAAATTAGCAATAATACCATCACTTATTTCTTCGGATATAGTTTTTATAATGAAAATTACCAAACACGAAATTATGTATCCAACGAATCCTCCGGATATGGCAAGAATCATCATCTGTCGTGAAAATTGAGTCGAGATATATTTGTTTGTTGCACCAACCATATGCATAATATTTATAACTTTTCTGTTTATATTAAGTCCGGATTTTGTTGCATAAGATATTGTGATTGCAGTTGTTGCTAAAATCAAAACTATGATTAAGCCAAGGAGTGTTTGTACTGCGGATATTGTGTTTTTAAAATCGTACATCCAATTTTCATAAGTTTCCAACTTTATAAGCGAAGAATAACTTCTTATTTCATTTGTTAATGTTTTTGTATTAAGAGGAATTACATCAGATGTTTGTACGGAAATAATTCGTGGAAGTGTAATATCAATTTTTCCACCAAGCCATGGTTTTAAAAGATTTACAGTTTCATCTTTTGTCATAGCATAATATGATTTTACACCTGGGGTTTGTTTTAATATTTTTGATATATTATTTATTCTTGCCTCTATTTCTTGGGATGGATTTTTTGCCTTCATATCAGGAAGAACCTGTATAGTTAGGTTGTTGTTCATATGTTTGTTCCAATCCGTTGCAAGACTGTTTCCAATTAACGCAGTGGCAAATGTGATTGAAGCAACAAATACCATAAATGCAGTGATGAATGGTAAAAAACCTTTGTTTAAATCTGTTTTAAAAGCTATATCTGTTTTTAACATTTTATTCCTTTGTTAGATGTCCATCTTGGAGGTGTAAAACTGGAAAATGGAATTGTTTTATTAAATTTGTGCTGTGGGTTGCAATTATTACTGTTGTTCCCATCTTGTTTAATTCAAGAAATAAGAAAAGCAATTTTTTTGCCATTTCTTCATCAACATTTCCGGTTGGTTCATCGGCAATTAAAATATCAGGATTGTTTATTACTGCACGTGCAATAGCAACCCTTTGTTGTTGACCACCGGATAGAAGTTTTGGTTTTACATTTATAAATTTTTTTAAACCAACCCATTCAAGAAGTTCCGGAACGTGTGTTTGAATATACCTTTCACTTCGTCCGACAATACGAAGAGGAAGTGCAACATTGTCAAGTACTGATAAATGGTCAAGCAAGTGATAATCCTGAAATACTATACCAATTCTTCGACGAATATTAGCCATATCCTGTTGTTTTATGAAATCAATATCTTTGCCGAAAATTTTTACCTTTCCACGGGTTGGTTTGTGTGCAAGATGCAAAAGTTTTAAGAGAGATGTCTTTCCAGCACCACTTGCACCAGTAAGAAAATAAAAATCCCCAGCCTTTAATTCAAGATTTATATCCTTTAATACTTCGGGACCAGCATTATAACGAAGCCCAACATTTTGAAGACTTATGATAGGTTTTGTTGAATCACTTTGTGTTTTTTGCATTTTATTTCTCCGTAATATTTCTTATCATACAAAATTTTTAATAAAATACAAATATTTTATTTTTATAAATTGAAAAATTAATATCTTTGATTTATACTTCACCTTGTGAATTGTATATAAAAGGGGTTTATTATGATTATAGAATGTCCTAAATGTAAAACAAAATTTGAAGTTAATGATAGTGCTGTTTCAAATGGCGAAATGAAATTTCAGTGTTCCGAATGTGCCTATATTTGGAGTGAACATATTGAAAAGGGTCAAAAAATTGCAGAAAATATTCCTGTGAAAGATGAGGAAGAAAAACTTCCATCTATTTTAACAGAGGAAGAGGGCGAATCTGCTCAATCTGGAAAATTAAAAAACTTCCTTTCGATTTTTTCGGTTAAAAATTTTGTTATATTTTTAATGGGAGTTGTGCTTTTTTCAATAATAATTATTGTTAGTCAATTTGTTATGAATTCTTCGGTTTCAAAGGATGCACAGAATGTATTTGATACTGAAAACAAAGGTAGCAAGGCAAAAGAATTATATATTGAAATTGTGAAACCTCTTACCCTTACAAAGGAAGGTTCAAACGAGTATATAATTATTCGTGGTTTTGTGTATAATCCAACAAATAAAAAAATGCCTGTACCAAAACTTGTTATCCGTTTGGAAAATCGTGATGAAAGAGTCCTTCAGGAACAAGAAAGGGAAATTGAAAAGAAAACTTTGGCTCCTTTGGAAAAAACTGACTTTATGTTTAAGGTATTTAAGTTTTCATCACAGGTTGCAAGGGTAAAAGTTGACTTTGTTGACGAATCTAAAATCTAAATAATGGAGGATAAATGAAAAAAATATTTTTTCTTTGTTTGGGATTGCTGATTTCAAAGGTTTCTTTTTCACAGTGGAGCAATTGGTTTAATGTATCTGATCAACAATATAAAATCTATATTGTAAGTGATGACAATTTGAATGTGACACAGGGATATTATTTAACTAATTTTCCATGCTATGGTCAATATAATAGGGAATATTATAGAACTATTGTTGGGCGGAATATGATTACCCTTTTTTGTTTGGAACCACCAAAGGAAATTTATCTTAGTTATATAACTAAACCTATTGGTGCATTTGTTCCAAAAAATGCAAAGGCAGATGGATATATGCTTTGCCCTGTGAGTGTGCAGGGGTCTATTGCTCAGGGTGTTATTCCAAGAATGCAGGTTAATATTTCGGAATGTGAAAAACACGAAATAAATCCTAATGCAAATAAAGATATTATACAAGAATATGATGGTGTAGAATTATAATGAGCAATATTTTGACTTTTGAAGTTGATGAACAATTTAATGGGGTAAGGTTGGATAAGTGGCTTGCAACTGTTATGCCTGATTTTTCACGATCAAAAATTCAACAATTTATCAAAAATGGATTTATTACTAAAAATGATAGTCCTGTTGAAAGTCAGCGAATCGATGTTGCAACTGGTGAAATTTATTCGGTGAATGTACCAGAGGAAAAAGTTGAAACTTCACTTAAACCTGAAAATATTCCGCTGGATATCCTTTATGAAGATGATGATATTATTGTGATAAATAAACCTGCGGGTATGGTTGTACATCAGGGGGCAGGGGTCAACAGTGGAACTTTGGTAAATGCACTTCTTTATCATTGTAATGGCAAACTTTCAAGTGTTGGTGGTGATGTTGGTCGTCAGGGTATTGTGCATAGGCTTGATAAAGATACAAGTGGTGCAATGATGGCATGCAAAACTGATAAGGCTTATTCCGTTATGCAAAAACAATTTGCGAATCATTCGGTGAAGCGTGAATATTATGCTCTTTTGTGGGGAATGCCAAATCCAATAAGTGGTAGAATTGAAAAAAATATTGCACGAAATCCTCATTCGCGACAGGAAATGACTGTTGTTTATGATGGTGGAAAACCAGCGATTACAAATTATGAAACATTAGAGGTTTTTAGTGGGGCGAAGTTCAAACCACTTGCACTTGTGAAATGTTTGTTGGAAACAGGAAGAACACATCAAATTCGTGTGCATATGTCAAGTATTGGGACGCCGATTTTGGGGGATAGTGTTTACGGAAATCCTCAACGTCATATTACACAGGTTGAAAATGAAGAGGTTCGTTCCTTGCTTATGGGAATAAAAAGGCAAATGCTTCACAGTAAGAATATTGAATTTAATCATCCGATAACTGGGGAACGTATGAAATTTGAAACAAAACTTCCTTCGGATATGCAGGAAATAATTGATTTTTTTAGAGGAGAATAAAAATGGAAATGGTTCGTAAAATTGGTACTATGGGAATAAATTTTGTAAAATCTTTGTTCCAATTTTTACTTTTTTTAATACAGACTGTGCATAATTGGTTTTTGCCACCATATTATCCAAAGGTGTTTTTGAAAAACTTTATTGAAATCGGGTTTTATTCGCTTCCGGTTGTATCACTTACCGCACTTTTTGCAGGTATGGTTTTGGCACTTCAAAGCTATTCTGGATTTTCAAGTTTTTCAGCAGAAGGTGCGGTTGCAACTGTTGTTGAAATTGCGATTACCCGTGAGCTTGGTCCTGTGTTCGCAGGGTTAATGGTTGCGGGTCGAATCGGTGCAACTATGGCGGCAAGTATTGGTACAATGAAGGTAACAGAGCAACTTGATGCACTTAAAACTTTATCAATGAGTCCATTTAAGTATATTGTTTCACCAAGGGTTTTGGCGGGTGTTTTGGTTATGCCGTTGTTGGTAATTGTTGCGGATATTATTGGTGTGTTTGGTGGCTTTTTGGTAAGTATTAACGAACTTGGTTTTAATCCTTATGTTTATATAAAAGATACATACAACAGTATGAAAATGGTGGATTTGACAATAGGTATTGCAAAGGGTGCAACCTTTGGTGCGATTATTACTTCTATGGGATGTTATTATGGATATTATACCGAAGGCGGTGCCGATGGTGTGGGAAAGGCAACAACAAATGCGGTTGTGTATTCATCAATCCTTATATTGATTTTTAACTATGTATTGACTGCGGTATTCTTTTAAGTGAGGTGAAAATGGTTGAGAAAAAAGAACCTGTAATAGAACTTAAAAATGTATATAAATCGTTTGGGACAAAGTATGTCCTTCGTGGTTTGGATTTGGATATTTATAAGGGCGAATCGGTTGTCCTTTTGGGACAAAGTGGTATGGGTAAATCCGTAAGTGTTAGGTTGATGCTTGGGCTTATGGATGCGGATAGTGGTAGTATCAAAATCAATGGAAAGGAAATTACAAACTTTTCCGAAGAAGAATTTTATGAAAATAATCGAAAAATTGGAATGTTGTTCCAAAATGGTGCTCTTTTTGATAGTATGAGTGTTTGGGAAAATGTTGCGTTTTCTCTTCTTAACATTGATAAAATGGATCCAGTGGAAGCACGAAAAATTGCAATTGAAAAGTTGGAGGATGTTGGACTTCCTGCAAAGGTGGCAAATATGATGCCGGATGAACTTTCGGGTGGTATGAGAAAACGTGTTGGCTTGGCAAGGGCGATTGCGGATAATCCGAATATTATTTTCTTTGATGAGCCAACAACCGGACTTGACCCTATTATGTCGGATGTGATTAACAACCTTATTGTTCGTTGTGTGAAACAATTGGGGGCGACAGCACTGACTATTACTCATGATATAAATTCTGCACGAAAAATTGCGGATAGGATTGTTATGCTTTATGATGGAAAAATTATTTGGAGCGGAAAACCATCAGATTTGGATAATCCGAAAAATGAGTATGTGGAGCATTTTGTAAAGGGAATTTCACTGTAATTTTTTGTATAAAAATATCTTGTTATATGACAAAATTTGTGTTATAATAAGTTTAGTTTTTATAAGAAAAGGAGAAAAAAATGTCTATATTCAAGTTTTTAACAAAAAAATCTACTCTTCTTTGTTTGGGAATTTTGGTTCTTTTAACATTTGTACCGGTTGATGTTTGGGCTGCGGATGCACAATATGGTGGTGGTGTTCCTGCAAAAACTGGTCCGTTTACTGCATTTTTGTGGCGTGCTGCAAAATTGTTTATGCAAACAAGAAATGCTTTGTTTGTATTGGCTGCGTTTGCATTTATCGCTTATGCTTGGACTGCAATTCAAAAAGGTTCTGTTGAATGGGAAAAGATTTTCTATCTTATCGTTGGATTAACAATTTTGGGTGTTGCAGGTTGGGTTGTTTCATATATGGCAAATCCAGAAGATTCAAATGCTGTTGTTACTACATACCAAAATTTGGGTAATACAGACGGTTGGGATTAATCGTTTGAAGAAATTGAAAAAGAACCTCCTGATATGGGAGGTTTTTTTGTTTGTATGGCTGATGGTTTATTTTAAAAGACGGCTCGCAATGATAATGTAGGGGATGGCAATTTAAACTATTTTTCCAATAACTTTTTATATGCGGAGGAATCCTTTAAAATTCCGGTCGCGGTTTTAAGCATAAGGTTTGTCACACCATCAGATGGGAATAATGCCTTGCAACTGTTGCGGATGTTTTTAATTGTTTCAGCAGTTTTGTTATTATCCTTTGGACGGCTGTCAACAAATTTATCCTTTGCAATATTTTCAACAAGGAGTTTTATATCCCTTTCTTCGGTTATTGTGGAAGTACAAACCACAGGAACAACACCGATTTTATCAACGGAAATATCCTTTGCATTTGTAGCGGTCGATGTTGCAAAGTGAATGTTTGCATTGTTTGGAAGTGTAAATTCGTTTTGTAAATTACCATCGCCAAAGGTTGGGGTACCAATTACAACAGCACGTCTTGACCCATCCATTATGGATGCGAAAATTTCCGCTGGTCCCTTTGTCGTGTTATCAACTATTATCACAATAGGGAGAGAGTTTGCAATATCACCACTTTTTGCAGTATAGGTTTGATTATATTCATCATTATTGCCGGTAGTTTTTAAAATTTCACCACCAGAGATGAAAAGGTTTGCCGTTTCGATTGCTTCGGATGAAAGACCGCTGATATTTCCGCGAAGATCAATGATTATACCATCGCCGTTTTTCAATTTATCAAACGCTTGCTTTAATTCCTTTGCCGAACCGGATTTGAAATTTTGTATTTCCAAAACAGGAATGTTATCAATATTTTTTGTTGTAATTGATGGCATTACAATTCGATTTTTCCTTAAAAAAATATTTGCCGGCTTATTAGAAATCATCGGAATATAATCAATATTCAAAATATCAGTATCGGTATTGGTTAGGATATATTCCAATTGTTCATCAGTAAGGCTTCGGGTTGGGGTTTTATTTATCGCAGAAATTATATCCCCAGTTTTTATATCAGAAAAATATATCGGCGAATCCTTAAAAATACTTAAAACCTGAATACCAAAAGTTGTTCGGCGGTATGTGAAACCAAGACTTGTTGAATTATTGTTATATGTTTCACGACTTTTTGAAACAGGGTCAAGATAGTTTGCATTTTCATCAAGACTTTTTAACAAATAAAGTGTTGTTAAATAGTAAATTTGTTCCTGATGTGCCTTTGCAATTTTTTCATTATTTTTGCGAAGAGCGAGAATCGTTTTTATAAGAAGGTTTACCCAACTTTCCGTATCATTATCAGAAACCTTTGCAAAATTACCAAGAAGTTTTAAATTTGGATCGTAGATAAGTATTCGATTGTCAGTTGTATCGATGGAAAGTTTTTCAGTGAAACCAGAAAGACCCTCTAAAATAATATTTGTTATCTTTTGATGAGTGATAGGTTTTACATAATTTCCAATGACTGTATCATAAAGGTTTGTGTAAAATTTTTGTGCCTGTTCAATAGAAAAGTCATCGATTATGTCGGAACCATTTACCCAGTATTCCTTTGGCTTATATTCGTACTTTGCAACATCATCCTTTGATAAAGGGAGAATTTCAACCTTGGCAAAAGTAGAATCAGGGTCAGCCTTTGCAATATTAGAAAAAGGGAAAAATAAGGATAATCCCAATAATATTTTTTTATATTTCATTTTTCCCTCCTTTGTATAAATTATTTTCTAATTCTTTTTTCTGGAAAAAGTAAAAGTATTGATGTCGAAAGCAACATTGATGAATAAGTTCCAACAATAATACCAAACAACATAACAGCAGAAAATCCACGCAATACTTCTCCACCAAAAATGAATATTGCAAGTACGGCAAACATTGTGGTCAAACTGGTGAGAACAGTTCTTGAAAATGTTGTGTCGATTGAAAGGTTGATTATATCCTTTACAGATTTGTTTCTGTATAATTTAAGGTTTGTTCTTATCCTATCGTAAATAACAACGGTATCGTTTATGGAATATCCTGCGAGTGTTAAAAGTGATGCAAGTGTTGTAAGATTGAATTCTAAACCAGTGAATGCAAGCATACCAATTGCAAGAATAACATCGTGTAAAAGTGAAATTCCGGCACCAATTGCAAATGGTAATTCGAATCGTGCCCAAATGTAAATTGCAATTATCAAAATTGATAAAACAACCGCCAAGATACCACTTTTGATTAAATCAGCACCAACCTTTGGTCCAACGATTTGTGTGTTTCTGTACTCAACTTTGTTCCCTAAGATTGATTTTACTTCGTTTAGCATTGATGCAATTTGTGCTTCGTCCTTGTTTCCCTGTGGTAAACGAATCGAAACAATATCGCCGGTATCCCCCTGTGATTGAATTTCAGGAGAAAATGATTTTAAGTCAGAGCGAATCTTTTCAATATTGGCAGTAGTAGGAGTTTTTATTTCCATTAAAACACCACCCGAGAAATCAATACCATAGTTAAGTGATTTTGTTGCAATTGTAAATATTGAAAGTGCTATAAAAATACAAGCAATTCCGCCAAAAAACTTTGAATATTTCATTGCATTAAAATGAATTTCAGCAGGGAATAATTTTATTAATTTAAACATTTTTAATCCTTTTACTCAATAATTTTTGGAACAGTGAAAAATTCGCCATCTTCGTCAGGTGCAGGTGCGTTTGTTAAAACTTCGTCACGAGTGTTTTCCATTTTAACAACATCATCACGTTTTGGAAGATCATGTTCATTTACGGAAATAAGTGGTTCAACGCCATCAACATTCACATCGTCCAAACCTTCAATCCATTCAATAACATTTTCAAGTTCAGGTATCATTTTTTCAGCAAGTTCATCAGGCATACCTAAGCGAACTAACTTTGCATTTTTTTTAATTTTTTCTTTTGTAAAATACATAATATTTCCTCTTTTTTTCTATGAATGAATATTAGCATTATTTGATTTTAGTAGTCAAGCATTGATTAAAATAAAAAAGGACATTTTTCAATGCCCTTTTTAAACATTAGCTAAGCAAAAATTATTTTGCCATTTTTTGCATGTGTGGGCATGGAGCCTTTTTTTCACATGGACATGGACCGTGTGGGTGTTTTCCACATGGACCTTTGTGTGTCACAACTAATGTAGCGATTACTGTTGCAATAACGATTAAAAGCAAAACGATGAATTGTTTTACCTTTGCACATTTACAGCAACATCCACATTTGCAGTCAGCACCACATGCACATTTATTTTCAACAGGTGCAACTTCTACTTTTTTAGTAGGTTTTACAGCCTTTGTAGCCTTTACAGTTTTTTTAGCAACTGGTTTTTTTGTTGTTTTTTTAGCAACCATTTTAAGCTCCTTTTGTTGATTGACTTTCCTTATTTTCTGAACTATATTAAAAATAATTCATAACAGGAGTATAACATTGCAAAATAATATTTTCAATACCCTTAAGCAAAAATATTTTTCAACTGAAAAGCGTTTTTTAGGAATAGATTATGGCGATGTAAATATTGGTGTTGCCGTTTCGGATGTTGGACGACAGATTGCCACTCCTTATGCTATGCTTAAAAATAAAAGTTATAAGGATTTATTTCCGGAAATAAAAAAAATTGTTGATGATATGGATGTCGCAGTTATTGTTTTGGGACTTCCTTTGCAAATGAATGGGGAGGAGGGCGAAACCGCAAAAAAAGTAAGGTTTTTTGCTGAAAAACTTTCTGAATTTATGCCGGATATTGATATAACTTTTGTTGATGAACGTATGACTTCGGCGATGAGTGAAAAAATGCTTATTCGTGAATTTGATTTAAGTAGGCAGAAACGAAAAAAAATATTGGATAAGGTTGCAGCCGCAGAAATTTTACAAAGAGTTTTGGATGCTTTTTAATATAAAATTTTAAAATAAAAAAACCTCCCGATTGGGAGGCTTTTTAAAACTGAAACATAAATTACATATGTGCTTCGATGTATTTTACAGCATCTTCTACAGTCAAGATTTTTTCAGCTTCTTCATCAGGAATTTCGCAACCGAATTCTTCTTCGAAAGCCATTACTAACTCAACTGTATCAAGAGAATCAGCACCGAGATCATCAATAAAACTTGATTTTTCAGTAACCTTATCAGCTTCTACACCGAGGTTTTCAACAACGATTTTTTTTACTTTTTCAAGAACATTTTGTTCAGCCATTTTTTTTCACCTTTTTGTTAGTTAAACTTATTTTCAGTTTTAAACCGAATAGAGATAATTTACTATTTCTGCTGGGAAATGTCAAGCAATAATGCAAAAAAGCCGTTTTTGGAAATTAATTATTGTATAAATTCTTAATATTTGGGGCAAAATAGAGGGCTTCGATAACGTCATCTATTGTTTCAATTTTGAATTTATCGGTGGTTTCGGTCAAATCTTTTGAAAAAGTTGTTTCCAAATTTGCAAGAAAATCCATCCATTCCCAATAATCCATACCAAGAGTTGAATAATTTTCCTTTTTTACCGAATCGAAATCTTTCATAGCAATACTAGGGGTGTTTTGAGCCAAAACCCTTTGAATCTCTTGCTTAAAAAGCTTTCTTTTGTTATACATTTTTTCAGTTTTATTAGTCATAATATCTATATTATAGACAATAAAAGTATTATTTGTCAATAAATATTATGCTAGCATTTTCTCCTTTTGAAAAAGTATCTATTGCAAAAGAAAAAATTTCAAGTAAATTATATATGTAAGGAGATTTTAGTATGAAAAATTTAAAAAAATCATTGTTTTTACTTGCTTTTATTTTATTAGGAACAATTTCGGCGTTGGCTGAAATTTATGTTGATATTGATAGTGGTAATATCGAACCTATTTCTATTGCAATTATGGATTTTGATGGGGATAATAAGGAAAATAAAGATATTGGGCAAAAAATTACTGGTGTAATTACTAATGATTTAAAAAGTTCGGGGCTTTTCAGACCTATTGATCATAAGGCTTTTGTTGATAAAAAGCAAAATGTGGCAGATGCTCCGAATTTCGAAAACTGGTCTGTTATAAATGCACAGGCTTTGATTTATGGAAAAATTTTGAAAAGAGAAGATGGCAAACTTAGGGTTGAATTCCATCTTTGGGATGTTCCTGCACAGCAAAGAATTGAAGGGCAGGCACTTATAACTGAGGTTTCGAATTGGCGAAGAATTGCACATATAATTTCTGATTATGTGTATAAAAGAATGACTGGGGATAAAGGGTATTTTGATACAAGGATTGTTTATGTTTCTGAAACTGGTTCAAAACTTGATAGAACAAAAAGATTAAGTGTTGTTGATCAGGATGGGGCGAATCTTAAATATTTAACTGATGGAAAAATTCCTGTGACAACACCAGTATTTTCAAATAATTCGCAAAAAATTGCCTATGTGACTTATTTTAAGCAGGTGCCTCGTGTTTATATTTTTGATATTGAAACAGGCGAGCAAGATTTGCTTGGAAATTTTCCTGGAATGTCATTTGCACCAAGGTTTTCTCCGGATGATAAGTATGTTTTGATGAGTATTGCCGAAGATGGAAATTCTGATATTTATGAGATGAATTTGAAATCAAAAAAACTTAAAAGATTGACTTCGCACCCTGCAATTGAAACGGCACCTACTTATTCACCGGATGGAAAGCGTATAGCCTTTGTTTCTGATAGAAGTGGAAAACCTCAGATTTATACTATGGATAGGGATGGTGGCAATGTCGAGCGTGTTAGTTTTGGTGAGGGGCAATATGGTGATGTTAATTGGTCGCCAAGGGGCGATTATCTTGCCTTTGTTAAAATAAAAAATAATAAGTTTTACATTGGTTTGATGTTCGAGGATGGTACTGGGGAACGTATGATTGCTGATGGTTATATGGTGGAATCTCCAACATGGTCGCCAAATGGTAGAAGGATTATATTTTATGAACAAAAATCAACCAAAGATGGGCAGGATAGGTTGACTATTCAAAGTGTGGATATAACTGGATATAATCATAATACTTTGAAACTTCCAACTAATGCGTCAGATCCTGCGTGGTCACCATTGTTGCCATAATATCCATTGTCATTCTGATTATAAATATCACCCCAATATCCGCTGTCACCTTGAACTTGTTTCAGGGTCTAAGATCCAAAAATAAATTCGGGATGACATAGGGTAGTGGAAGACACCCATTTCAAGGCTTTCATTTTGACCTATCTTCGAAAAATCTATCTGTTGGGATGTAGGGGGCGGAGAGGCTGGATTTTCAGGCAACACCGTAAACAAAAAACCACCCTTTTTTTGATTAGTATATCCTGTTTCAAATTTTTTTGCAACAAGTATTATTTAACCATTTGTTTTTACAGGTGAATTTCTCCGACCTCAACTTATCAAAAAATAGTTTTTTGATCACATCATTTTATCGGTGGTTTTTTGTTTATGTTATAGGCAAGGAACCAAGGTTTTCTGTGGGATACAGGCGGATTGTAAAGATTCGCAGGTCCGCATCAAAATCAAACCCTTGAATGGGTGGAGGTTTTCATGCTTTTCTCCGCCCACCTTAAAGCCTCGAGTAAGCATGAAAGTCACGAAATTAAAAGCCCGAAAAGATCCTGAATCAAGTTCAGGATGACGGAGTGGTGGTTCTTCGGATTACGGAGGATTAGCCCTTCGAACGAGGAGAGTTCTTCGTATGATGGAGGGGATAGTCCTTCAGATGACGAGGAGTTGCGACCCCTCAAGAAAAAGAATGTTTAATTTAAGGAGGAAAAACATGAAACTAAAGCATTTAATTTCGACTTCTGCGTTCATACTCGCAGGAATACCAACCGCAAATTCTGCAAATCCAAAGGAAGAAAAATATTTCCATTGTACAGCATGTCCTGTTGGTTATTACTCTAAAGGTGGGGCGGTGACGTCGTGTACGAAGTGTCCGGCTGGTACTTACTCATCCACAGTAGGTTCATCATCCTGCACCCCATGTCCAAAAGGTCAGTATCAAAACGAAACTGGAGCATCAAGTTGCAAGGCATGTACCGGCAGTACTTTTTCTTCAACTGATGGTGCAACAAGTTGTACAACCTGTTCAAATAGAAGCGAGAGTTGTTCGTATACTGCAACAGAATCATATACTGGTACTTGTTCCAGTACTTGTACTAGATCAGTTCCTTCCACTTGCACCAGATCAAAACCTTGTGATCCTTATGCTGGTGGAGGTAATGGTCAAACAAGTTATAGCTGTTCTGAAACTTATGAATGTACAAAAACAGAATCTTATTCTTGTTCAACATCATGTACTAAAACTCGTACGGTTACAAGATCCGGACATAGGACGCTTTATTACAGGGTGAACAGTAGTCATACTTCATGTGATTATTCATATTCTGGTAGTTGTGGTTAAACTTATAAAAACTTTCATATAAACAATAACAAAATGAAAGAAAATACCCCCTCGATTGAGGGGGTGTTTTTTTAAGATGAAAAGAAATATTATTTCTTTGATTTCTTTTCTGCTTCTTTAAGTGATGCACCAAGTATATCACCAAGCAAAGCACCGGTATCTGTTGAACCGTATTCTTTCATTATCTTCTTTTCTTCTTCTATTTCATAAGCACGGATAGATAATGTAAGTTGCATTGTCTTGTTATCAATAGCAGTAATCTTTGCATCAACTTTTTCATCAACAGCAAATCTTTCTGGTTTTTGTTCAGACTTTGTCTTTGAAAGATCATTTGTCTTAATGAAACCAGGAAGGCCGTTAACGTCAACAACGATTCCGTCTTCTTTAATTTCTTTGATAACACAAGTTACGATTTCACCTTTCTTTACACGGTCAAGTGAAGATGCAACACGGTCTTCTTTAAGTTGTTTGATACCCAAAGAAATTCTTTCTTTTTCAGCATCGATTTCCAAAATCTTTGTATCGATTGTCATACCCTTTGAATATTCTTTAACAGCTTCTTCTGGGTTTTTATCCCAATCAATATCAGATAGGTGAACCATACCATCCAAATCATTGCCAAGACTTACAAAAATACCGAATTCAGTAATATTTTTGATTTCGCCTTTGATAACATCACCAACTTTGTGTGTATCAGCAAAGTCTTTCCATGGATTTGGTGTGCATTGTTTCAAACCAAGTGAAATACGACGTTTTTCACGATCAATTTCAAGAACCATTACATCAACATCCTGGTTAACAGAAATAACCTTTGATGGATGAACATTTTTCTTTGTCCATGAAATTTCAGATACATGAACCAAACCTTCGATTCCATCATCAAGGTCAATAAATGCACCATAATCTGTAAGGTTAGTAACTTTACCTTTGTAAATTTTACCAACTTCGAATTTTTCAATGTTTTCCCATGGATCATTTTCAAGTTGTTTCATACCCAATGATACACGACCTGTTTCCTTATCAAAGTTGATAACTTTTGTTGTAATTTTTTGACCAACAGTGAAAAGTTCGTTTGGATTTGAAACACGTTTCCATGAAATATCTGTGATATGAAGAAGACCATCAACACCACCAAGATCAATAAATACACCATAGTCAGTAATATTTTTAATAATACCATCCATTGTATCACCAATCTTAATATTTTTGATGATTTCATCACGTTTTTCAGCTCTGTCACCTTCAAGAATTGCACGATGAGATACAATAAGATTTGATCTTAGTTTATCCATTTTA
>JAILLX010000039.1 GCA_024692925.1 bacterium | reverse complement strand
CCAATAAACTAAACATTATAAGATAAAAACTTCCCCATAATATTTTATTATAAAAATATTGTTTTTTCAAATAGTTATATTTTTTATTATCAACTTTTACTTTATATCTTTTTTTCTTAAAGTAAAACTTTAACATATCTCCAAAATAGCTATGCATAGAGCAAGGGTAAAATTTCATCAAAAATCTACTTAGCACGGGGATAAAAAAACCTGTTGAAAAATAGATTGCAATGGTTAAAATCCTATTTGTAAACATTTTTGTTTCCTTTTTAAAAATTATGAAATAAGATTAAAACAAATTAAATAAAAATAAAAGGATTTTTTACTATGGGAACTTGGACAGATAAAAAAATTGAAAAATTAATAGCTCTTTGGGAAAAGGGTGTACCTACGGCAGAAATTGGAAAACGCTTGGATTTCTCTAAAAATGCTATTGTTGGAAAAGTTCATCGTTTGGGGCTTTCTAACAGAAATTCGCCTATAAAAACATCATCCGTAAAAACGGAAAAGGTTAAAAAAGCAAGTCCAAAATCCGAAGTAAAGGATGTTCAGTCATCAAAGAAGGCAAAAGTGGTTGAACATAAAAAAACTCAGGAAAAAGCTGAGGTTAAAGAAAAAACACAGATAAAAAACGAATCGCAAAAAACGCAGAATTTAAAACCTAAAAAAGAAGTTTTTGAAGGTGTTTCTTTGAATGAATTAACATCTGATCGTTGCTGTTGGCCTATTGACGATGTTAACTCTGATAATTTTCATTTTTGTGGTCGAAAAGTTTTTAAAAATAAGCCTTATTGTCTTGAACATTGTGCTATGGCTTATACAACTTCTTCGTCTAATTCAAAAATATCAGTCGAAAGAAAAGAAAATAAAGAGGATTAAAAATTTTTTATAAGGAGAGAATATGGAGGGATCAAAGACTTTTTGGCTAGTTAATAGTGCTTATTCTGACGTTAGGGAATTTCATTTTTCTTCGGATTCTCTTTCTTTTGTTGTGTATTTTAGGGGTGAAAAACCTTTGTTTGTCCTTGATAACACATGTGATATAGTATCGCCTAATAATCTTCTTATTATAGAGGCTTTACCTGAGGAAGCTGGCGAAAAAAATCCAAAAACAAAATGGAATTCGATTCTTAAAAACAAATATTCTATTGATCCAATAAAAATTAGACCTAAGGAAAATACTAAATATAAAAAATTGGATATTAGTTATTCGGATTTATCTTTATATGCCAAGTTTGTAAATGAACAAACGTCGGAATTGTTGGATTCTATAATGGAAAAACGTGAGCTTTTATCTTTGGATAATGCGTATGAAAGAGAATCGGAAAATTTGCTTAATTATAATAAATCTACACAAACTATTGAAAAAGCAGGGGTTACTTTAGAGAATTTAAAGAAAAAAATACTCCATCTTTCAAAAAGATTAAAGCGTCAAAACGAACTTGAATCTTCCAATCCTGATAAGGTTGATGAGGTTTTAAAGGCTGAACTTGTTCAAAAAATGTATGACAATACTGAAAAGTTAAAAAGAACGGAACGTCGCATCAAACGCGCAAAAAAACGTTCGGCTAGTGCATATGAAGATTTGGCTTTGAACCGTGCTCAAATACAGGAAATTAAGAACAGAATAAGTTCTAGGAAAAAAGACTCTTTTGTTGATGATAAGCGGATTCTTTCCAGATTTGATTATTCTAATTCTATCTCATCCGATGTTCAAAATAATAAAAAAGATTTGAAAAATCAAGATGTTGAAAATAGGAAAATAGAAGAATTGACAATCGAAAAATTTAATGCTAAGAATGAAACAGGAGAAAAATTAGGAACAACTTTACCTATGAAGGAGACTATTATGGTTAAAGAAACAGAAAACAAAAATGTAAAACAAACAACAGAATTTAAACCACCTTTTGTTGATGATACTTTACAGGATAATCAAAAGGATTCTGGTGTAAAATTTGCAAAAAAGACAGAAATTCTTGATGATAAATATAAAAGAGTTTGGATGTATGTTGCTTCCATAATGGTTTCTTTGATTATTGTTTTTGGTTTATTTTTCTTCCTTTCTGGCGATTCGGAGGAGGTTTATGTTGATAATTCTAATTATATAGAACAAAATTATCAGGAACCAACTGTTGAACCTCAAGAACCAGTTGAAGAAGTTGTGTTCGAAGAAGAAGCTGTTTCTGAGCCAGTAGAAGAAGTTGTTGAAGCTCCTGCTCCTGTAGTAGAAGAACCTGTTTCTAAGCCAGTCGAAACTCCAAAACCAGCTCCTAAAAAGGTTGCTCCAAAGCCAGTTGTAAAACCTGCTCCTAAGAAAGTGGCTCCTGCACCAAAACCTGTTGTTGAGGAAGAGGTTGTTGTTGAAGATGAAGATTTGGCTAATGTTCCTGAGGAAGATGATGAAGAATATATCGATGAAGAAGATGTTGTTATCGAAGAGGAAGATGATGATGACGATGAAACTGAAGATGATTCTGAAGTTGTAAATGTATCATCTCTACAGATTACAAAGAAAGAATATGTTGATAATGTTCTTGCTGGGGATCAATATATTAAGTTAATTTCTTACTTAAAAGCTAATTTCTTCACATTAGAAGATGATAAAAAAATTGCTGAACTTGAAAAAATGAATCATTATTGGAATGATTTCCGTAATGCAACTTATGATGCATATTACGAAAGTGACAATACATTAAAATCAGATATTGATTACGAAGAATATGCAAATGACGAGTATTTGTTAAGACTTTTCACAAATGTTTATTATGATTTCTATGAATATGTTATTAACGAATTTGTGATGAAATATGAATATGCAAATAATACAGCAACTGCATTGTATTCTGCTATTGAAAATGAACTTGATGTTCTTGGTCGTCCATTGGCAAAATTGGAAATCTTGGCTCGAGTATATAATGCAATCCAAGCTCAAGGTGGTGCTGTAGCTGTTCTTTCTGCTATTGCGGAAAAAGATGAGGCAGAAACTATTGTTGCTGATAATATGGAAATAGAAGCATCCTTGATTCCATTGACTGCAACAACAGAAATTGTTTATCAGGAAAATCTTTATTCTGATGATGATGTGGATATCGTAAACCAGGATTCGACAGAGGTTATCACTGATTTCACAAAAGAATATGCTGAAAGTGATGATATTGTAACAATTCCTTCGACTGATGAAGAAGTTGTTGTTGATGATGAGGAAGATGATTCTGAAGTTGCAATTTCAGAAGAAGATGTTTCATCTGATGATGAAGACGAAGAAGAAGTTGCAGTAGAAGATAACGATTCGGATGAGGAATTTGCTGAAGTTGAAGATGTAGAAGAAGATTCTGAGGAAGATGAAGAAGTTGCTACAGAATCTCCTGCAGATTTAGAAGTTGTTATGGAAGATGATAGTGAAGAAATTTCATCAATAGAACCAACAGAAGATGAAGAATTGATGGTATCAGAAGAAGATGATAATTCTGATTACTATGAAGAAGATTCTGATGAAGATGTAGAATATACAGATTCTGAAGAAGAAGT
>JAILLX010000093.1 GCA_024692925.1 bacterium | reverse complement strand
TCTATGTTTAATGCACTTATGTTTGTGGAGGAGGAAAAATGGAATTAAGTGGTGTTGAAAATTTAAAACTTGAAAAATCAAAGATGTATTTTTTATTACCAGTCAATAAACAAAGTTTTTTTACCATCAGTCGATGTATTTATTTCATTAAAAAGATAAGATAATTCTTTGTGAAATTCGGGGTGAGCAACAAAAATTTTACCCTTTGCCGGTTCCGGTGTTGCATCCCCAAGAAGGAATAAATCAACCTTTGAAATATCAATAATTGAAAAATCTTTTAACTTATACATATCCATAACAATTTTATGAGATTCCTTTATCAAAAAGTGAATTTTTGCTCCATATTTTTCCTCCAATGCACTTTTTAATCCGCACAAAATCATTGTGTCGCCAAGTCCATACGGTAATAAAAAATACATCTTTGATTTTTCAAGTTTTAAATTTTCAACACCACTTAATTCCATTTTTCCTCCTCCACAAACATAAGTGCATTAAACATAGAAACATCCGCATTTTGGTATTCATGTTGTCCCCATCTTCCGACACCAAAAAGCCCCAATTTTTTATAGTAATCTAGTATGTTTTTAATGGCTTTTGTGTGTCCAATCACAGGAATCGGATACGCAGCATCAGTTGTATAGTTATAAAGATTTACGCCATCCAAAACTTCTTCTACACCATTAAATCTTTTAAGGTTTGTTTCAACATACATTCCGTTTGGTTTTGAACTTTTTGCAAAGTTATGAATGTAAAATTCCCTGTGATAATTTCGTTTCATATCAGGTACATAACGCCAATGCCAATCATGAGAATATTCTTTTTCATAAAGAGAAATCACAACGCGATTATACTTAATTTTTTCAAAATCAGATGAAAGATTCGATGGCTTTCCTAATGCTTCAAAAAGGTCATTCCAAGGGGTTGTATTTATTACAAATTTTGACTTAAATTCATTATTTACAATCCAATATCCATCAGAAGTTTTTTCAAGTTTTTCAACCTTTGTATTAAGTTTTACAAACTTTTCATACCCATTTAATATTGCATCAAAGATTCGTTGAAATCCTCCAACTTTTGGATAGTAAAATTTTATATGTGCCGGAAATTTTGATTTATCCTGTTTTCTTTCCAGTGAGTATTTCAAAATTTCACTTACATTTACACGTGGAATTTTATAAAGCCAATCAATATCCATTTCAGATGGTGCAACACCCCAAAGTTTTGTATTATAAGGAAGCATATAGTTATCACAAACAAGGTTCCCAAGTTTCCACCTTATCCATTCCTCATAATTTTTTGGTTCCGGAAGTCCCAATGATTCGCCGTTCCTTATTACAGAAATAAGGTAAAGAATTTGTTTTTCAATCGGAAGTTGCCAAAGATTCGATTCCAATGGATAATCAATAGTATTATCACCTATTTTTATTTTTGAAACACGTGTAGTTAAATTGAATTCAGATTCAGGAATATGCTTAAATACGAAATCAAAAACTTCTTTATATTTTGTATGAAAAAAGTGTCCTCCTCCAATATCTAAAATATGTCCATCAATATTTTGTGTACGGCAAAGTCCACCGGCAACATCTTTTCCCTCTAAAACTATGGCATTAAAGCCCTTTGTCCGTAGTTGTTTCAAAAGTGTGATGCCCGTAATTCCACCGCCAATAATTACAAAATCAAACATTTATGCTTCTCCATCTTTGTATTGTTTAAAAAATTTTTTAATACCATCCCTTATATCGATTTTTGGTTTCCAGCCAAGTTTTTTAATCTTTTTATCATCCATCAATTTCCTAAAGGTTCCATTTGGTTTACTTTTGTCATATTCAATACGACCATTAAAACCGATTGTTTCCTTTACCATTTCAAAAAGTTTTGAAAGTTTTATATCATCCCCAGCCGTAATATTTACGAAATCCCCAATATCACGAAAATCTTTTGTCTGCATAAGATAGATACACGCATCAGCAAGATCATCTGAACACATTAATTCACGGTAAACTGACCCATCACCCCAAAGGACGACTTTATCCCTAAACGCACCAATTTTATTAAGAGCTTTTTCAATAGATTTATCCGAAGAAAAGTCTATATCCTTGTCAATTCCAAACCCAAGTTTTCGTTTTTTTAAATCAAACCTTATCCTGTCAAAATTATTTTCAGATAAAAGTTTTGCTAAATAAAATCGTCTAAGTATCATAGGAAGAAGATGTGCCGTTTCCATATCAAAATTATCACCAACACCGTATTGATTCGTTGGCATAACAGAAATAAAATTTGTTCCATATTGTTTATTGTAAAATTTGCAAAGTTCTATTATCGAAATTTTTGCAATTGCATATGCTTCGTTGGTTTCCTCCAAACTACCACTCAAAAGATATTCTTCCTTCATTGGTTGCGGTGCATTTTTAGGGTAAATACAACTTGACCCAAGGTTCAAAAGTTTTTTGGCTCCGAACCTATACGCACTATTTATTACATTAAGCCCAATCATTAAATTTTGATAAATAAATTCCGCAGGATAGGTTGAATTTGCAAGTATTCCACCAACCTTTGCTGCTGCCAAAATTACATATTCAGGTCTTTCCTTTTCAAAAAATTTTTCAACCAAATCTTGTCTTGTTAAATCAAGTTCGGATGATGTTTTTGTTATTATATTAGTATATCCCAAATCCAAAAGTTTTCTGTGTATTGCCGAACCGACAAGTCCCGTATGCCCAGCCAAATAGATTTTTGCATTTTTTTCCATTTTTTCCCTCTATTTTGGTTTGTATCCATTATCAATAAGAAGTTTTTCTCTTAACGCTTCTTTCATATCTTCATCAACCATTTCTTTACAAAGTTGTTCTAAGGTATAGTGTGGTTTCCAGTTAAGAATTTTTCGTGCTTTTTCTGAATTTCCCTGAAGCAAATCAACCTCTGCCGGTCTGAAGTATTGCTCATCAATTTCGACCAAAACTTTTCCAGTTTTTTTATCAATTCCTTTTTCATCAAGACCACTTCCTTGCCATACAATATCAATGCCAAGGTTTTTAAATGTCATCTCAATAAAGGTTCTGACACTTGTTGTAACACCAGTCGCCAATACATAATCATCCGGATTTTTTTGTTGTAAAATTTGCCACATACCTTCGACATAATCCTTTGCATGTCCCCAATCACGCTTTGCATCAATGTTTCCGACATAAAGTTTTTCTTGTGTCCCAAGTTTTATTCTGCATGCTGCACGTGTAATTTTTCTGGTGATAAAAGTTTCACCACGTCTTGGGCTTTCGTGATTAAAAAGTATGCCATTGCAAGCAAACATATTATAACTTTCTCGATAGTTTACCGTAATCCAATATGCATAAAGTTTTGCAACACCATACGGCGAGCGTGGATAAAATGGTGTAAGTTCCGATTGCGGAGTTTCCCGTACCAAACCAAAAAGTTCGGATGTAGATGCTTGATAAAATCTTGTACATTGTTCCAATCCTAAAATCCTAATGGCTTCTAAAATCCTAAGTGTTCCAATAGCATCCGCATCGGCAGTATATTCCGGACTTTCGAACGAAACTTTTACATGGCTCATTGCTCCAAGATTATAAATTTCGCATGGCTTTATTTCCTTAATAATCCTAAGCAAATTAAGGCTATCAGTTAAATCACCATAATGTAAAAAGAATTTGTTTTTTGCATATTGACTTTTGTATATGTGGTCAATTCTTGCAGAATTAAACGAAGAACTTCGTCTTTTTATCCCGTGAACTTCGTATCCTTTTTCAAGTAAAAGTTCGGTTAAATATGAACCATCTTGACCTGTAATTCCTGTAATCAAAGCTACTTTACTCATTTATATTTCCTTTTAATTTAAAGATTGGTAAAAAGTTGAGTCCGAATAAATAAATGAAATTTTTTTTCATTTTTAATAGTGTGATTATTCCAAAAAGTTTTATGTATGTTTTTGGAAAAATTTCTTTTATTGAAAGAATATCTATGCCACAAAATTTTATTTTATATTT
>JAILLX010000030.1 GCA_024692925.1 bacterium | reverse complement strand
TGCTCTATGTGAAAATACCTGCCCTGAAAAAGATCAATTTAAACGCTGGGATGGTCGATGTTTTTCCTGTGATACTTCTAAAGCAGTAAGTATAGAAACTCATTGTAATATAGAAAATGATTGCAATGATATTTGTCCCAACAGAACTATTATAAAAAGAATTGGAGGTAATGTTCCCAGTGTTCCAAATTGTCCAAAAGAAAAACCAATGATGGATGATGAAGGTATTTGTTATAGTTGCTCTGTTCCAATTCCAATAGGTATCGTTTGGAACAAAGATTTTTGTCATCGCTTCTGTCCAAATGAACGACATTTAGAAAATGGTTTTTGTGTATTAAATACTAAAAGGGAGGAATAAACCTCCCTTATTTATTATTTAATGGATTGTAATATATTTTTCCTCCAAAAATTTCGTAATTGTTGAATATCTTTTGACTGAGATTCTATACCAGCAGTTTTCCAATCTTTTAATTTTATTGCCTCAAAAAACATAGGCCAATTATTTTTTGAAAACTTATTTGAACCCATATTGTATTCCATATCCAAAATAACAAGTTGAGCATTTTTCGGTAAATTATCAAAATTCTCAAACTTTTTTCTAACTGATTTTAAATCTCCCTTTAAATGTTCTAATGCTAAAATTTTTGCTTCAACCTTATCTAATATAAAAGCACTATTTTGATTTCTTTTTCCATTAAGCCTATAAAACTCTGCTTCCTTTTCTTCTGTTGTAGCAAGTCTGTTTTCATAATACAAAGGTAACTTTTTAAATTCTTTAACATTATTAAACATACTACCACATCCAACAGTTACATAACCTTTTGTATCTGTATAAACATTAGATTTTTCTTCTTCAAAATTTTTTAAAAATTCAAAAGTTTCCTCTAAAATTTCCTCCACCTCCAGCAATTTACATTTACAGTTTGGATGGAATGGTGGAATATGCTCAGGTATTTCATTAAATTTTCCAGCATACTTTTGGCATTCTGAACATACTCCATCATCATAAATTATTTCATATATTTTATCTAACATTTTTTCCTCCATAATTTAAGTTAATAAAAAAGCCCTTGGATTAACCAAAGGCTTACACCATAAAAATGGGACAGACGTTTTTATACACCTATCCCATTTTTAGTAAAATTTTTGTAATTGTTTTATACGATTTTTTATTTCATTTAATTGACATTTATAATATTTAATTCCTGAAATACTTCCTCTAAAATCAACATCTATTTTGCAATTAAATTCTACAAATTTTTGCCAATAAGATTGTGATACTCTAAGCCTTTTTTCTTCACAATATTCTTCTTTATTACCCACATCACACTCTTTTTGATTTGCTCTATCAAGTGCTTTTTGATACACTATTTCCAAAACCTCATTACATGCTTTTATTTGAGTTCCGAAACAAATTTTTGAAGAACTAGCATAACAATTTCCTGCATGTTGCAAACACTCATCTAGCCACTTTTCATTATCAGTTTTAACATCACAAACAGCAGTTTCCAAAAATTTTATAAAAGTACTAACTTCTTCTTTTTTACAAATATCATTACCACTTATTTCATCTACAGCAAAACAAGGAAAAACCCACAAAGAAAACAAGAAGAAAAAAACAAAAGTTATTTTTTTATAAACAAATCCCATTCTTTTTTTCTGCGATTTTTTAAGCCACTCATAAAAACTCCATCTGAAGTATTCCATTCTTTAAATTCCTGTTCCAAAGTTTTTCCAGTATGAGGATTTATTCCTGTTAAACCATTTTTAAGCATATATCTTAATTCAGATTTAGCAAACTTTTCTCCACCACCAACATTATATAAAAATATTAAGATAGAATCAAGTTGATTTTGGGTAAAATCAGTTCGCTCTATAAGTCTTTTATATTCTTGCTCTATGATATGAATTTTATTTAATAAAAGAATTTCTGCTTCATTTTTTGTTATACCATTTTCAAATTTATCAAGTTGCAAGAAAAAAATAAAAAAAGAGTGCCAAATATTTGACACCCTTATTTTTCCAAAAATTAAATTAGAAACGAAGCATTAACCCAACTTTAACCATTGGGAAAATCTT
>JAILLX010000001.1 GCA_024692925.1 bacterium | reverse complement strand
GGACATCGATTCCAACATAAATTATACTTTCCATTGGTGAGTCTCCTTTGTTTGCGGTAACTCGGCCGCTTGTCTTTTATTTAAGTTTGCCGTAAATCCGCGGTTTCTAACATCGCGAGGCTCACCATATTGTATGTTATGCCCACACGCCACTGGCGTGGTTTTAAAAATAAAAAAATTAAATTTAGAGTTTAACATTTCTCCGTATCAAAATTTTGGAGAATGATTATGCTCTTAAAAAATGTTGCTGGAAAGCTAAAGAGATTTGCTTTTGATGAAGTAAAGAAATGTCTAAACTCAAAAATCAGTAATAAAAATATTTCAATAGTATCAAATAATTGTGCAAGTGTATTTTTATATAAATACTTTGGCTGCAAATATTTATCTCTAACAATAAATTTACAGATGTCACCTACGGATTTTGTAAAATTTTCAAAAAACCTAAAATATTACCTATCAGTCGATATCGAAGAAGTCAAAAATCCAGATATTGAAGGGTTCAAAAAACTTGGAGGTGCTTCAATAGATTTTCCTGTAGGTAAACTTGATGATTTAATAATTTATTTTCAACATTACAGCAGTTTTGATATTGCAAAAGCGAAATGGGAAGAAAGGAAAAGTCGTATAAACTACAAATCAATGTTCTTCATAATGATTGATACTTTTTGCGATAAGAATACCGTTTTGGAATTTCTGAACCTTCCATATGAACACAAACTGTTCCTTACAGAAAGAAAGGATTTCCTTTTAGATGATAATTGTTGCCTGATGGAATTAAATGGAAAACCATGGTATCAGAGTGATTGGATAAAACAGTGTAATTTTAGGAAAAGACTGCAAACGCTGAAGTAATGCTTGACTATATAGATAAATATATATTATTATATAAATAAGAGGTGATGATATGATGGTAGATACAGCACAGATAATGCCAATTACTCAGTTGCAAAAAACTCTTACTCAAACTGTTAGAAAAATTTCGGAAGATAAGCAGCCTGTATTTATTATGAAAAATAACGCAATGGAAGCGGTTATGATATCTTTCGACCGTTACGAAAAACTTGCCGAATTGGAAGAACTTGAAGAACAGAAAGAAATTTATTCAATGGTACAGGAAAGAATGAGTCATTACGATGCTTCAAAAAATGTCAGCTGGTCATCTTTGAGGAATAAATAATGGCAAAAAAATGGGAAGATAAAAAAGATGAATTCGATAAAATTCAACTTATTCCAGAAGCAGCCGAAGAGTACAATAATTTGGACGGCAGTCTAAGAATTGAAGTAGATAAGAAATTTACAAAACTTGATAAGAATCCATTTCTTGGATTTCCTTTGGGAAACAAGGCAAATATGGATTTGACAGGCTTTTACAAGTTATATGCCTGCGGAAAGTCAGTCCGTATTGTTTATCGTCTTTTGACTCCAGAAAAAGTTGAGATTATAGAAGTTTGGGGAATAGGTAAAAGAGAAAATATGGAAGTCTATAAGGATGTAGACGACCGTAAAAATGGATAAAGCATAACAAAACTTCAAAGTGGATGTCGCGGTCAAGCCGCAAAACCGTTTAAGTAATTGTTACACGGACACCTACACTGGGGTGCTTGGAGGAAAAATGAAATTATTTAATAAAAGAATTTTAATAATATTTTCAATATTTTTATTTGTACAAGTTCATGCTTTTTCTGGAAGTTTTTATACAGCGACTTTATATCCTAAAGAAAATACAAATGATGTAAAAAAGATTTTGAAAGGAAAAAAATATTTTATTTGCTCAAAAGCCGAGGAATATAATCTTATTACAGAAGAAAAAATGGATGAACAAAATACTTCACTAATATTAGATTTTGTAAAAAGAATTTCCTCAAAAACAGAAAAACCAATTGTCTCTTATTTGATTCATGACAGTGACATTTTATGGTTTGTAGTTTTTAAAAATGGAAAACAAATATTTCTTTTGGACAATACAGATGAATATTTTTCTGGTGGGAATTTTATATTGAAAGGAAAAGAAAAAGTTCCAACTTTATTTAATATTGATGCAAACAAATGGAAAGCAGAAATTTCAAAAGAAAAATTCGAAGAATGTATTTTTTCTGATGATTATCTATTAAAAATTCTAGATATTTTAAAACTTCCAAATTGGGTTGTAGGAATTGGTTATACATATTTATCTGAAGATAAAGATTTTATTTCAGAGCTAGAAAAAATTGGAATTAATATAGAAAGGTATTAATTGGAAATATATTTTAATCGAGTCAAGCTCGATTAAAATATTAAATTGAACTTCAAGGCAAAGCAAGGAAGCTGTAGTACGCGACATTCGTCGCTTAGGATTGTTCATAAAAGAAAGGAAGCGTTGCTTCTGGAAGAAAAACGGTATCTTCTTTCAAAAAAAAGAAAATATTGTTTAAGAAATAAATTCGTGTAACAAAGGTTCGTAGCCGACAGCGGGTCAAGCCGCGCCACCGTTTAAGCAATTGATATGGTGAGCCAAAAGTCAATATGTAAAAAAACAGAAAAGGAACAGTGTCCGGGCTTGTCCGGTAGTGACCACTATGATATTCGTGCATAGGCCGAGGCCCGCTCCAGGTCAATGATCCGCCGTAGAACCCTTCTGC
>JAILLX010000051.1 GCA_024692925.1 bacterium | reverse complement strand
GTTTTAATTATATACATATATTTTTATGTTTGTAAAGTAAAAAATACATATTTTTATATGTTTTAGGTAAAATTATGGAAGAAAGATTAAAAAAAATAAGAGAAAACCTTAAAAAGACTCAGAAAGAGATGTCAGCTTTTCTTGGACTTGGTGAAATAACATGGCAAAATTATGAACGAGGAATCACAAAGCCTAAACTTGCGACTATGGAAAAGTTGGCTTTGCTTGGGTATAATATTGCTTGGGTGACAACGGGAAACGGTAGTATGTTTGTTTCAAGTGTGCATGAAAATGAAAATTCAAATTTTGAAACAAATAATTCTGTTGATAAATCAAAAATCTTTAATCTTTTGTTAAACGAGTTAGAACGAATCTATACAAAGGACAAACTTAAAACGAAACCTCATAATTTTATTTCTATGAGAGCGTTTGAAATGACTATGAATATAGTGAATCTTGCTGATAGTAATACTACGGCAATAAATATGGTCAAACTTATGCTTATAGAAGAAGAGAAAAAAATTTAAGAATAAAAAATCCCTCAGTAAAAACTGAGGGTTTTATTTTTTCATTTAAAATTAAATGCTTTTCTTTCCTGTTTTCATAGCACTTAACAAAGCAGATACACAAAGTTTATCATCAACATAAACCTCGGCTTGCCATTTTTCAAATGGACCACGTTCAGCAACTTTTTTAACATGAATATGAAGTTGATCACCAGGAATAACACGATTTTTAAACTTTGCATTATCAATTCCTGTAAGTAAAACAATTTGTCCCTTTTTATCATCAGAATCAGCAGTAGAACCAACTAAAACAGCAGTTTGGCACATTGCCTCTAACATCAAAACACCAGGCATTGTTGGTGTTGTTGGGAAATGTCCGTTAAAAAATTCTTCATTAACAGTGACATTTTTGATTCCAACACCTGATTGTCCAGAAACAATATCAACAACCCTGTCAACCATCAAAAATGGATAACGATGTGGAAGAATCTTTTTTATTTCATCAATATACATTATATTATTTTCCATAATAACCTCTTTTCTATGTTTGCAATATAATTTATTCCCTAAGGAAATAAAACGCAAGTCCTTTTTATAAGATTATAATCCTTAAATCAAATTTTATTTTAAACTTTTCTTTTTAAGCATACGGCGAAGAAGTGCAGTCTGTTTCAAAAAGTCGCCAACCGGCATTGCAGGATAACCACTTACCTTTGCACCAGCAGGAAGATTTTGAATGACTCCTCCCCTTGCTCCTATTTCAACGCCATCACCTATTGTAAGATGACCTGAAATTCCGGCACCGGCACCAACCAAAACCCAATTACCGATTGTAGTAGAACCAGCAACTCCACACATACCAGCAAAAATACAATTTTGTCCTGTCTTTACATTATGACCAATTTGAACAAGGTTATCAATCTTTGTTCCTTTTCCAATAACAGTATCACCAATCGCACCACGATCAATTGCACTGTTGATTCCGACATCGACATTATCTTCTAACACAACACGACCAAGTTGAGGAACCCAGATATGACCAAATGCACCACTGTGCCAACCGAATCCATTACCACCAATAACACTTTGTTCACCAATATTTACATTGTTTCCAAGAATAGCATGACTTACAACAGCATTTTCTTTTATTGTGCAATTGTCGCCAAGGATAACCCCAGTTTTAATTTTTGCACCAGAACCGATATAACAATTTTCACCTATTTCAACACCTTCTTCTATCACAGCAAAAGGGCCGATATGCACACTGTCACGATTTTTAAATTTTACTGATGGGGCAATGTATGCCATTTCGGAAATACCATTCTTCTTTACATTTTTATCTTCGTAAAATTTGTATGTAAGATTTATAAAGGCAAGTTTTGGATCATTTGTTATTGCAGGAATTATACCATCAGGTAAAAATTCCAAATCTTTTTCAGAAATAAAACACGCACACGCAGTAATATGTTTTAATTTTTCCTTGTATTCAGCAGATTTATCAAGTGCAGAACTTACTGCATTACCAAGTGATAAAAAAATCATACTGTTTTTATCAGATTTTTCCAATGATCCAAGATTTGTAATTTCAACAGATGAATATTTTTCATCAATTTTAGCACCAGTTAACTTTGCAATTTCACCAAGTGTAATCGATTTTACGATATTATAAAAACGTTCCATAATATTTTCCTTTTCTATCTTATGGGCAAGATTCAATTGTCAAAGCTAAATTAATAATAGCCTCGTTCACATCATCTTCAACAATTCTTCCGTATTTAGCTTTGTATCTATAGATA
>JAILLX010000027.1 GCA_024692925.1 bacterium | reverse complement strand
AATAATATATCAATTATAAATAAATATCTTGAAAACGCTATAATAAGTTGTAAAGCCCATAATATTCCAAAATATAAATCAAAATAATTCGTTAGGAATATCAGATTATTGCCGAATCCTTGAACCTAATCTAATATGCGATTGAGGTTTAAGGAGGCAATATGGATAAAAATCAAAAAATTAAAATTGTCGTTATGCTGTCACTTCTTTTTATTTTAGGAGTGATATTTTATAAATACTATGTAATAGGAGAAAGCGAAAATGCAAATGATGGAAGTGATAATATTGTGGTTAGTATACAAAAAATTGAACCACAAACCATAACTTTATCAAAGGAATATGTTGGAAAAGTCACGCCAATAAATTCTGTTTCTGTTTTACCGTTTATTTCTGGGTTTATAGATAAAGTTTTGGTATCTGGTGGGCAAAATGTAAAAATCGGAGATGTGCTTTTTATTATAAGACAGGCTAAATATAAGGCTGCGGTTGATTCGGCTTATGCTAATGTATTAGATGCAAAAGCCAACCTTGAAAATGCGAAAACTTTCTATGAACGAATGAAAGATGCGGGTAAAGCCGTTTCAAAAACAGAAATTGATAATGCAAGAACAGCATATCTTTCCGCAGAGGCTTCTTTAACTTCTGCGATATCAAATTATGATTTAAGCAGGATAAATTACGACTATACTATCATCTCGTCCCCAATAAATGGAATTGTCGGTGATGTCGCAATAAGCAAAGGGGACTATGTCGCACCAAACACAACTCCATTGGTAAAAATAATTCAATTTAATCCAATCCGAGTTGTATTTTCTATTGCTGATAAAGAATATATCAGCGAAATGAGAAAGAATTCAAAAAATATATTTAAGGATTGGATTGTAAAATTAAGACTTTCAAATAATAAAATTTATGATGAAATTGGAAAAATTCGTTTCCTTGATAATGAAGTTTCATCAGATACAAGCTCGGTCAAAGTTTATGCTGATTTTTCAAATCCAGATAAGGTTTTAATTGCAAATGCTTATGTTGATGTGATTATGGAAAAAATTATCAAAGATGCCATTTTGATTCCACAAAGTGCCGTGTATTTTAAACCAGAAGGGACCTTTGTTTATATCTTAAATGAAGAAAATAAAGCTGAAAAAATCTTTGTGGAAATAGGTCAAACTATTGAAAACAATTTTGTCGTTGAAAAAGGACTTAAAGAAAATAACAAAGTTATTTTAAACACTCTTTCAGATATGGATTTAAAACAAAATATTTATGCAAAAGAGGAGGAATAATTTATGAATTTTTCAGCCTTTTTTATTAAGCGACCAAGGTTTGCAATTGTTATTGCTTTGGTTATGATTTTATTTGGACTTATGTCTTTAATTGTTTTGCCTATATCCGAATATCCTCAAATAACTCCACCACAAATTTTGGTAAAGGCGGTTTACCCAGGAGCAAATGCAACAACCGTAATGAATTCGGTTGCAATACCTATTGAAAATGCGGTAAATGGCGTTGAAAATATGCTTTATATGTCATCGACATCTGATGATAATGGACTTTATCAACTAACAATAACTTTTGATATAGGTACAAATGCCGATATTGCACAGGTAAAGGTTGAAAATAGGCTTCAACAAATAAATTCTATCCTTCCTGATAAAGTTATGAAAGAAGGTTTAACAATAAAAACACAATCATCGAATATTTTGGGAATGATTGTTTTAAGGTCGCCCAAAAATACTTATGATAGTTTGTATTTAAGTAATTTTGCCTATACCAATATTCAAAATCCACTTAGTCGAGTAAGTGGAGTCAGTGATGTAAATATTTACGGTCCACAAAACAGTATTCGTGTCTGGCTTAATCCATTAAAAATGGCATCAATTGGGCTTTCTTCACAAGATATTATAACCGCAATTTCGAATCAAAATATTCAAGCCGGTATTGGAAGTATTGGTTCCGTTCCATCCGATAAAAATACAAATCTTGTTCTTTCTCTTATGACTAAGGGACAACTTAACTCTATATCCGAATTTGAAAATATTATTGTTGCAACAGGAAATGATGGTGCAGTTGTTAGACTTAAAGATGTTGCAAAAGTAGAAATTGGTGCTGATAGTTATACTATACAATCAAGTTTTAATGATTCTCCATCTGTTATTATTGGATTAAATCAAACTCCGAATAGTAATAGTTTACAAGTTATGCAAAATTTAAAAAAGGAAATGCAACAATTAAAAAACTCGTTTCCTGATGATATGGAATTCGAGGTAGTTTATGATTCAACCAAATATGTAAAAGCAAGTATTGAAGGTGTTGTTTATACATTATTTTTAACATTTATTTTAGTTGTGTTGGTTGTGTATATATTTTTACAAAACCCTTGGGCTACATT
>JAILLX010000009.1 GCA_024692925.1 bacterium | reverse complement strand
GTAATGTTAGACCGGAGGATGTAATTTCTGCTCCTGATACTGATAATATTTATAAGATTCCATTAGTATATCATAACGAAGGTTTAGATGACAGAATTTTAAATTATTTCGGTATGCTTTCAACCGCAAATAAACCTGATTTTTCAAAATGGGATAAGATAAAAAATGTCCTTGGTAATTGGAAACATAATATTACAATCGGTATTGTTGCAAAATATTGTGGTTTCCCTGATGCGTATAAATCTTTGAACGAAGCAGTTCAACACGCAGGAATTGCCAATGAAACAAAGGTAAATATAAAATGGATAAATGCCGAAGATTTGGAAACAATGAGCGATTCGCAAATTGCTGAAACATTTTCTGATGTGAACGGAATTATAGTTCCTGGTGGATTCGGTCATCGTGGAGTAGAGGGTAAAATAAAGGCTGCCGAATATGCACGAACACACAATCTTCCATACCTTGGAATTTGTTTAGGTATGCAAGTTGCTGTTATTGAAATGGCTCGTCATTTATTGGGTATTGAAAACGCAAATTCGACTGAGTTTACAAAAGATTGTACTCCAATAATTTCTCTTATTACCGAATGGGAAAAGGATGGTAAAAAAGAAGTTCGTGATGAAAACACAGGGAAGGGTGGCACACTTCGTTTGGGTGCATATAAATCTATTTTGACACCTAATTCTCTTGCAAGCAAGATTTACGGTGGAGCAACCGAGATTTTTGAACGCCACAGACATCGTTACGAAATGGATATAAAGTTCGAAGATGCATTAAAGGAAAAGGGTGTGATAATCAGTGGTAAATCGCCTGATGGAACATTGCCAGAGATTATTGAAATTCCTGCACACAAATTCTTTATCGCAGGACAATTCCATCCGGAATTCAAATCTCGTCCATTTGCTGCCGCACCATTGTTTGATGCATTGGTAAAGGTTTGCTTGGATTAAAGAAAATCTAACGATTCGCAAAAAAAACTCCCCATCAAAACGGTGGGGAGATTTTAATTTATCTTTCTTGGTTTTTAGAAATATATTCTTCTAAAGATATATTTGAAATAGTAGGTTCATTATTTTCAACAATAAGATTTGTTTTTTCTTTTTCTTGATTAGAGATTTTTTTATCAAAATGAACTATTCCTTGAATTAATGCAGCAGCTATAAGAGTCATAGGTATACTCATAATTGCTCCAATTTTTATACCTTTTTCTTCAGCTAATTCAAGGTCTTTGCCAGTGTACTTTTTTTTGATATAGAATTCCTTAGGTTGTAAGTAAGGATGTTCACATGCTAATCTATATATACCTTCGTGTCCCTTTTCATCTTTATCCCAATTTCTGTTCATATAATATTTTCTAGTGCTTTCAGGAAATCCATCTTTACCTTCTTTTAATTTTATATTTTTCATAATTTATCCTTTTTTTAGTTTAATTAAGTACTAATATAAACAAAAAAAATAAATTGTCAAGTATGAAATTCAAACGCTTGTTTGAATTTTATGAGTGAGCGAATAAATCCCAGATTTTATTTCTGGGATTTTGTTTTGTATTCATTAAATTTTTCAAGGATTTTTTTCGGAATTTTTACTTCGTAAATTTCTCCAATTCCAAGATTTCTTAACTCCAACCCAGCGTATGAAATTCGGATAAGTCGGTTCACCTGATACCCAAGACTTTCCATAGTTTTACGAATTTCGCGATTCTTTCCCTCGTGAAGTTTTACAATAACCCACGAATTTGAAGTCTGATTTTTTTCTGGTGTCACATCGATTCGTTTATAATGCACTCCATCAACTGTGATTCCATACTTAAGTTTTTGAATGTCCTCTTTGGTAATAATTCCACGGATTCGTACGCGATAAACTCTTTCAAATTCATTTGCTGGGCTTTCCATAAATCTTTGGAATTCCCCATCATTTGTAAGAAGCAATAATCCCTCGGAATTCAAATCCAATCGACCAACAGAAAGAAGTCGCCCATATTCCTTTGGCAACGATTCGAACACCGTTTTTCGTCCCTGACCATCCTTGTGCGAAGTAATAAGTCCGTTTGGTTTATAGTATATGAAAAGTTTTGTTTCTTCGGGTTTATTGATTCGTTTTCCCTCCACAATAATTTCATCATCATCAGAAACATTAAGGGCAGGGCTTTCAATAATTTTTCCATTAACCGACACCAAACCTGCCAAAATTTTTCGTTCAGCATCACGCCGAGAACAAATACCACTCCTTGCAATTACTTTTGCAATACGATTCGATTCTTTTTCCATAAATTAAATCCTTTTATTTACAACCGAGCAAATCATAAACATAAGCTGAGATAAAATTGTTTCCTGTGGAGCATTTGCTGACTTGCAACGAATATCCGCATCATTCATTTCAGAAATTATTTTTATAATTTTTTCCGTAGTCCAAAATCTAAGTTGTCTTTCATAACTTGGCTTAAGTTTGTAAAATATTGGTGGTCGGGAATTTTCAATAACTTCGGAAATACTTTTTCCACTTTCTATCTCTCCTGCCATATAGTAAAGATTTTTAAAATGATTCATTACTATTTTTAAAAGTTGTATAGGATAGTTTCCCTCTGACAAAAGACGTGGCAAAACAAAAGAAAGTTTTTTATAATTTCCTTCTGCCACAGCCAAAGGTAAATCTTGTAAATTCAAACTTGATGAATCCATCACACATTTTTCCGCATCATCAATGGTAATTTCATTTTTACCATAAAGATAAAGTGAAATTTTTTCCAACTCCATTCTTGTTGTCGCCCTGTTTTCACCAAGATGTGACCTTAAAAACAAAAGAACTTCATCCGGAATTCTTTTAATACCGGCTTTTTGTAAAGTTTGGCGAATAATTTGTGAAAGATTTTCCCCATCATCAATATAATTTGGAAGAATCGCAAGTCGTTTATTTGTTTCAAATAATGTCCTTAATTTTGAATTTGGTGAAAGTTCATCAGCAGATAGAATAAGAAATGCTTCTAATTTTTCATAATTTTTAAGCAATGTTTTTATTGTGTCAGCAACATCATCAGTTGCATCTTTTATTTTTATAACTTTTCTTGTCCCTAAAAATGAAATAGCAGTTGCCTCATCAATAAGTTTTGATGCATCAGTTTTTATATCACTACTTGAAAATTCAAACACTGAAAATCCATCATCAACTTCTGGAACAACAGTTTCAAGTGCAATATTAAAATTTTCTAACACTTGTCCTCTGTCTGGTCCATAAAAAAGAATACCATCGAAATCAGAAAACTTATTTCGTTTAGCATTATTGAAATCTGTAAGTTTAAATTTTGCCATATTATTTCTCAGTAAAATAAGTTATTATTGCAAAATAAATTTGGTTTGATAAATCTTCTATTGAAAGTTTTATCGCATTTTGTTTTAACATTTCAGTAGAAAATTGATTGTTCAAAAGGTTATATGGTGATGATGCATTTATAGTTTTATCCAATAAAATATTTGCATCGCCCTTCTTTTTAAATGTGTATTTAGCATTTAATTTTACAATTCTTGATGATGCGACACCATTTGTTTTTATTGTGTAATCAGAAATATTTGGTTGTGAAAGAGTTATATTTAGTATGTAAACAGGATTTTCTGGTTTTCCAAAAGGAGTAAGTTTATTGAGTAAACTATTTCTTAATTCTATTCCATATTGACCATCAAAACCAACAACTGGAGCAATCGAAATTTCCGAAGTATATTTTGTTAAATCATTATATGGAGTTTGTTTATACATAGGTCTAAAACCACATGATGCAACAAACAAAAACAAGAATAATTTTTTAAACATTTTTTTCCTCATTATTTAAGTAATTTTCCAATGCTTTTATAACATTCTGAGCGGTTTTATATGTCGGTTCATCCTTTGTTTCAACAGTAATGTCTGCCTTTGCATAAATAGGATATCTTTCATCAATAAGTTTTTGTAAAATTTTTGTGGAATCATAATTTAAAAGTAAAGGCCTTGTATCCTTAAAACTTGTTCTTTTTACAAGAAGTTTTAAATCTGCCTTAAGCCATATAGTAATAGCTTTTTCCTTTGTAAGTTTTCTTACATTGTCTATAATAAAAGCACCTTCACCAGTTGATAAAACTTTTATTTTATTATCAGAAAGAATTCTGTTTATAACCCTGTCTTCTACACGGCGAAATTCTTTTTCCCCATATATTGAAAATATATCGACAACAGAACATCCTGCAGATTTGACAATTTCAGTATCGGAATCAATAAAAGGCAATACTAACTTCTTTGCCAACATTTTTCCAACAGAAGTTTTTCCTGCCCCCATCAACCCAACAATTACAATAGGTCTTTTAAGTTTTTCTTTTAAATCAGCAATCATAACCAAATTCCATATTTTTTCTTTTAGTTATAACATTATAAAATATGTTTTAAAACAAAAATTTGCATTTTTTTCTAAATAAAATAAAGATTTACAAAAAAAATTTTTTGTGTTAAAATTCTAACCATATATATAAGAGGATTTTTTATGGGCAAACTTTTAGATAACTTTCTTTTGAAAACTAAAACTGATAATGTAAAAGCCGGATTGGATCTTGCAAACCATGCTGTTCCATGGGTTGTTGGACTTGGTTGTTTTGTCGGAGGTGTTTATGGTTTGGAAAGTTTTCTTGCTATTGATTTTTCGAAAAGTGCCGTTGATAACCTAAAGAAAAATAAAATGCTTTCTGACGCACAAAAGGATTTTTATACATTACTAGGCGATAAAATAATCGAAGAAAGTGAGTACAATAAAATCAAGGATAAAAAACTTGGAAAAATTCCTAGTGAAAATTCCTTGTTGGCTTCATGGAAATCTGTTTACGATAAATAATTTAAAAGCCCCAATTTCGGGGCTTTAGTTTTATTTCAATGGAATATCTATTTTTACTTTTAAACCACCTAATTTTTC
>JAILLX010000101.1 GCA_024692925.1 bacterium | reverse complement strand
TCCACTCTATCTCCTTTAGGTGGAAAATAATCATCCACTATATAATAATTGTCATATTTTAAAAGTTCATCATCATTTATCAGTATAAAATCAAAATTATTATGATAAATTCTATCCACATATGTATGAGTTTCAGGAATGTAAGTTTTTACCCCATTTGATACAATAACATTTGTAGTAGTCATAGTACGCTGAGTTTCTTTAGTCCCTTTATCCTGATTCTTTATTGTAAAATACAAATAACCTTTTCTAAAAGCAGTTTCAGAAGCATTTTCCAAACATTTATTATCAACAAAATCACTATCTCCTGAACTTTGGCATGAAATAGAAAATAACCTTCCTTCGAATTCAGGATGTTTTGCACCCATAACCTCATTATATTTAAGTTCCTTAAGTTTTACATCAACATTCTGAGGAATAGCACAAGCCCACAACATTGCAAAAGATAATAAAAATATTTTTTTCATTTTTACTCCTTATTTTTCTTTTTTCTTAGATTTTCCCAATATTCAAGACGTTTTTTTATATCACGTTCGAAACCTCGCTCAACTGGATTATAAAATTTTTGTCTTTTCATATTATCCGGCCAATAGTTTTGTCCCGAAAAACCATCTTTTGTATCAGGATCATATATATATCCAACACCAAACCCCTGTTTTTCCATTAATTTAGTAGGTGCATTTATTATATGCATAGGCGGTGGAAGCGAACCAGTAGATTTTGCCGTAACATAAGCATTATTCCACGCTACTTCTGATGCATTAGATTTTGGTGCAGTCCCAAGGTACAAAACAAGCGAAGCAATAGCCAAATCACCCTCTGGACTTCCAAGTCTTTCATATGCTTGCCAAGCATTTATTGCATAAGGTAAAGCATGAGGATCAGCCAACCCCACATCTTCCACAGCAAATCTTGTAAGTCGTCTAAGTATATATTTTGGATCTTCACCACCAGCCATCATTCTTGCACACCAATAAAGTGCAGCATCAGGATCCGACCCACGCAAAGATTTATGAAGTGCAGAAATTAAATTATAATGGACTTCACCACTTTTATCATAATTTGGCAATCTGCTTTGAAGTATTTTTGTAAGTTCATCTTCATCAACAATTTTTCCCTGATAAAAATCGAAAATCATTTCTATCATATTAAGCAAATATCTTCCATCACCATCTGCTATTTTTATAAGATTCTTTCTTGCACCATCAGTAAGAGGTAGTGTTTTTTCAAGTTCCTCTTCCGCCCTTTGAATAAGATGATTAAGAGCATTATCATCAAGCCTTTTAAGTATCAAAACTTGACACCTTGAAAGAAGTGCAGAATTAAGTTCAAACGAAGGATTTTCAGTAGTCGCCCCAATAAGGGTTATTGTTCCATCCTCGACATAAGGTAAAAAGCTATCCTGCTGGGCTTTATTAAACCTATGGATTTCATCAACAAAAAGTATTGTTCTTCTTCCAACCTGACGAAGATTCGAGGCATCTTGAAAAACTTTTTTTAAATCCGAAACACCGGAAAAAACAGCTGATAACATAACAAATTCTGCATCAGCATACTTTGCCACCAATTTTGCAATAGTTGTTTTTCCACATCCCGGTGGACCCCACAAAATCATAGATTTTATATTTCCAGTCTTAAGTTGAGTCGTAATTATCCCATCATCACCAAGTATATGTTCCTGCCCTACTACATCAGCAAGACTATCTGCCCTTAATCTTTCGGCAAGTGGTGTTCCAATTTTTGCATCAAATAATTCAGACATAAAAAATCCTCTTCGCTATAAAGAGGATTATAAATTAAATTTCAAGAAATGCAATTATTTAGTTTTTTGCTTAAATATTTTAGAAAAAATATCCTTTATTCTAGAATTATATTTATCCATTTTCTTTTTCTTTCCATCTTCTATGACAAGCTGAGCAAAGTTATAAAATCTTGGGCTAAATTTTAAACATAAAAATATAAACTCCGGAGAAAGAGTTTCTGGTTTCTTTGCATTTTGAAAGAAATCTTCCAACTCTTTACGTTTACCATTACTAATGTCAAACAATGAAATGGAATTAGAAATTTCAGAAAGTTCATCATAACGCTTGATAACTAAATTATCCAAACCAATATCAAAGGTATTTGCCAATTTTACCATATCTCTGTTGCTATAAACCGGTTCTTTATTACTCATACTAATCACCTTAAACCCCTTTTATTAAAAAATTTAGTATGTTATAAACAAAATATTTTGTATTGTCAATGAATATTTTAACATATTTTCATAAGTAAATTCCCTATTTTTCCCTTGACATACAAAATAATATACGATACAATTCAGCAATCTAATTACGAATTAAAGGATAAAAAAATGTCAAGAGTATGTGAAATTACAAAGAAAAAACCTATGTCTGGTCA
>JAILLX010000092.1 GCA_024692925.1 bacterium | reverse complement strand
ACTTGTCCTTATTCCTATATTCTTTTGGGCAATGGAGAAAGTAAGATGTCTTGATTTTATTTTTATAATGCTTTTTGGATTTATTCAGGATTTTATGGATGGAACGCAATTTGGTTTTAATATTTTTATATTTTTAAGCATATATTTTATATTTTATTACCAAAAATTTTTCCCACTTGATGAATCTTTTTCATTTTCGTATTTGGCATTTGCAGTTTCAACTTTTGCCTTAATTTTATTGAAATATTTTGTTATATCAGCTATGTTTGTAGAAAATACAAACTTTTTCAATGTATTAGTAAGTTGGGCAATTTTATTGGTATGCTATCCAATTTTATATTATCCGTTAAAGTTATTACGAGAAAGGATTGTAAGAAAGTACGATGCGTGATGCCGAGTTGATTAAAGTTTTTAACAGAAGAGCTCTTCTTGTTGCAGGAGGAGAGTTATTCCTTTTTTCAATTCTTGCAGGTCGTCTTTATCAACTTCAAATATTGGATAGTGAAAAATATAAAAAACTTTCTGAAAAAAATAGTGTAAGAATAAAACTTTTGCCACCACCACGTGGTATTATTGCAGACAGATTTGGTGTTGAACTTGCTGTTAATGTAAACAGTTACGGTATTCAAATGATACCAGAAGAGGTGACAGCTCAAGGTTTAACAGTCGAAGAAATTTTAAATCGTATTTCAGAACTTATTCCATTAACAGAAAAGGAAAAAGAAAAGGTCCTTAAAAATGTAAAGAGAAAGCGTGCCTTTTTCCCAGTATTTGTTAAAAATAATCTTGGTTGGAATGAAATGGCAAAAATTCAGGTTAATAACCTAGATTTTACCGGTGTTTATGTGGAGGAGGGTAAACGTCGTCATTATCCTTTTGATGAGATTGCTGCACATGTTATCGGTTATGTATCTGATGTGACAGAGCAGGAATTAAAAAATGATCCATCACCTATTTTGCAACTTCCTGATTTTAAAACGGGAAAGGCTGGAATTGAAAAGTTGATGGATAAGGAACTTCGTGGAGAAGTTGGTGAAACAATTCAGGTTGTAAATGCAACAGGTCGAGTTATTGAAACTTTGGATGATAAAAAGAAAAAGGCTGTTGCTGGGGAACGAATAAATCTTACCATTGATAAACGATTACAAGAATATGCATACAACAGAATTAAAGATGAAAGTGCAAGTGCTGTTGTTATGGATATATACAATGGTGATATTTTAATGATGATTTCTGTCCCTTCTTATAATCCAAATATATTTTTAGATGAAGATGTTTCAGCAAAAGAATTTGAAAAACTTTTTACTAATCCACGCCATCCATTTATAAATAAGGCTATTGAAGGTCTTTATCCGCCGGGATCCACATTTAAAATGATGACTGCATTGGCTGCACTTGCTGATGGCAAACTTAATGCAAATACAAAAATAAATTGTGCTGGACATATGGATTATGGTGATGGACGTTATCATTGTTGGAATACCGCTGGGCATGGACTTTTAAATCTTGAACAATCACTTTTACATTCATGCGATATTTTCTATTATACTTTGGCAACAAAGGTAAGTATGGATGTTATCCAAGATATGGCATATAAATTTGGACTTGGGGATTATACGGGTATTGAACTTGCTAATGAAAAGAAAGGTCAGGTTCCTGGTCGTGATTGGAAACGTAATTATAAAAGTGAAGCGTGGTATACAGGAGATACTATTACCGCATCGATTGGTCAAGGATATACTTTGGTGACACCACTTCAACTTGCAGTTATGACATCACGAATTGCAAATGGTGGTTTTGCTGTTAAGCCAAGAATTATAAAAAACAAAAATGATTCTAATATTATTTTCCCATCATTGAATATTGATCCGCATCATCTTAATATGGTGAAAAAAGGAATGTTTTCAGTTGTAAATAAACCTAATGGAACTGGAAAGACAGCTTTTTTTGATTATCATGGAAATCATATGGCTGGAAAAACTGGAACATCACAGGTTAAAAGAATTACTCGGGAAGAGCGTGCAAGGGGTGTTATCAGACAGGAAGATTTACCATGGAAATATCGAAGCCATGCTTTGTTTGTCGGATATGCACCATATAAAAATCCTCGGTACGCAGTAAGTGTTGTTGTTGAACATGGAATGTCCGGTTCTGGTGCTGCTGCCCCTATTGCAAAGGATTTAATGATGAAAACTTTGGAACTTTATTTATAGGAGGACTATTATGCTTGATTATTCTGTTATGAAAAAAAGTGATAGGATGAATGTGTTTTCAAAGTTTTTATATTTGAATTGGAAACTTGTTTTTCTTATTCTTTGTGTTTGTAGTGTTGGCATTATGATTTTATATAGTGCGGGTAAAGCTGAATGTCCTGATGCATATAAATGTATGATAAGTTATGGAAGTTGGTCGCCATGGGCACTTTCTCAAATTCCAAAAATTTTAATTGGATTTTTAATTTTATTTGTTGTTGCTGTTATTGATTTAAAGGTTTGGGTTAAATATGCATATTGGATTTATGGTGTATCAGTTTTACTATTAATTGGAGTTATGTTTTTTGGACATGTTGGTATGGGGGCTCAACGTTGGCTTAATATTGGTTTTATGAAAATACAACCATCGGAACTTATGAAAATTGCCCTTGTTCTTGCTCTTGCAAAATACTTTGCAGCATTAAGTATTAACGAAATCCATAGTAATTATTATTTATTATTTCCTGCATTTTTAGTATTACTTCCGGTTGGACTTGTTTTACAACAACCTGATCTTGGTACTGCAATGACATTGGTTATGGTATCTGCAATTGTGTTTTTTATTGCCGGAGTTCAAATGTGGAAATTTGGTGCAATTTTACTTGTGGTTCTTTTGTCTTTTCCAATTATTTGGAAATATGGACTTCATGATTATCAAAAACAAAGAATTGTTATTTTTATGAATCCGGAAAAGGATATTATGGGATCAGGTTATCACATTACCCAGTCTAAAATTACACTTGGTTCAGGTGGATTTTGGGGAAAGGGATATTTGAATGGAACGCAAAGTCATTTGAATTTTTTACCTGAAAAACAAACTGATTTCATTTTTACTATGTTTGCCGAAGAATTTGGTATGTTTGGATGCCTTTGTTTATTTGCTCTTATTATGGCTGTATTATGGCAGTGTTATCGTATAGCATTTGTAAGTCGAAATAATTTTGGAAAATTACTGACACTTGGGCTGGCGGCAAATTTCTTTATTTATTTCTTTATAAATACAGCAATGGTTATGGGATTACTTCCTGTTGTCGGTGTGCCATCCCCATTGTTATCATATGGTGGAACTGCGATGATGACACTCCTTTTGGGTTTTGGATTAATCGAGTGTTGTTATGTTCACGGCGATATGTTAATAAGCTCAAAAAGTGATTATTTATAATCATTTTCCTAAGCAAAATGATGAGAATATATTATCCAAAAGTTCGTTAAAATATATCTTACCAGTAATAGAACCTATCTCATCACTTGCAAGACGAAGATTTTCTGCCTTCAAATCAATTTGACTTTCCTTAATTGCTATTTTTAAAAATTCAATGCAATTATTAAGGGCATTTTTATATCTTTGTTGTGTAAGTGTTACATCACAAGAATTTTGCATTTTTGATTTTATCTTTTTTGTAAATATATTCCAAAATTTATTCCAATTTTCCCCAGTTTTTACAGATATTGGGATAATATTTTTGGGAAGATTTTGATTTTGCTTTTTATCAATTTTATTAAAAAGAACAATTGTATCACCATCAATTTTCTTTTCATCAATTGACCTTATTCCATCAACCATATAAATTTTTATATCGGCTTTTGATGCAATATCCAAGGCTTTTTTGATTCCTTTTTTTTCAATCTTATCACTTGTTTTTTCGTTCAATCCTGCTGTATCAGAAATATTTACTTTAAATCCATCAATATCTAAACTTGCATCCAAAGCATCCCTTGTTGTTCCAGCAATATTTGATACAATGGCTTTATTTTCACCAATAATTTTGTTAAAAATTGATGATTTTCCAACATTTGGTTTTCCAATAATTGCAACCTTTAATCCTTGTTTAATAAGTTGGGCAGATGAAGATGTTTCAATATGTTTTTCAATTTCAGAAATCAATTTTTTCAAATCATTATCATTTTTTTCAACAACATCTTTTGGCATTTCATCATCAGAAAAATCAATAGATGCTTCACACCATGCAAGAATTTTTACAAGTTTTTCTCTCCATGAATTATAAAGTTTTGATGCTTCACCATTCGTATTTGAAAGAGCAAGTTTTCGTTGGGATTCTGTTTCTGCATCAATTAAATCAGCAATTGCTTCAACTTGTGTTAAATCAAGTTTATTATTTAAAAATGCCTGTTTAGTAAATTCTCCTTTTTCTGCAATTCTGGCATCTTTAAAATTAGATAATGCCTCATAAATACTATCAATTACTGCAATACTTCCGTGCGTATAAAGTTCGACCGTATCTTCACCAGTATATGATGCTGGACCTTTGAAAAATACAGCCATACAACTATCCAAAAGAACATTAGTTTTCGGATGATAAATATTTGTAAATTTCACAACATTTGGCAAAAATTTCTTCCCATTAGAAAGTTTATTAAGTATATCATACGAAGCAGGTCCAGAAATTCTGAACACTGAAACACCAGCTTTTCCATAAGCTGAACTAAGTGCAAAAATAGTATTTATAGTTTTCATTTTATTCTTTTATTTCCTTAATTTTCCAAATGTCTTTTGCATAACTTTTTATTGTCCTATCTGATGAGAAAAATCCTGAATTTGCAGTGTTTATAATGGACTTTTTCCACCATAATTTTTTATTTTGATATTCCATATCTATCTTAAGTTGTGTGTTTACATAAGATTCAAAATCAGCAAGTAGCATATATTCATCGTTATTATTGAAAAATGCATTCATCAAATTTGTATATCTTTCTGTATCTCCATGTGAAAATGCACCAGTTAAAATTTGATGGATAATTCTTTGAATCCTTGGATTATTGATAAATAATTTTTGGGCATCATAGCCACGTTCTTTTATATTGTAAACTTTTTTAGCAGTCAGCCCGAATATGAAAATATTTTTTGAACCAACCTTATTTTTGATTTCAACATTTGCTCCATCCAAGGTACCAATTGTCAAAGCTCCATTAAGAGCAAATTTCATATTTCCAGTACCACTTGCTTCTTTTCCCGCAGTCGAAATTTGTTCGCTAAGTTCAGTTGCAGAAATTATAATCTGAGCTTTATCAATGTTATAATTAGGTATGAACACAACCTTTAATAAATCCTTACAACGTTTATCATTGTTTACAATTTTTGCAACATCATTAATAAGCGTAATTATTTCCTTTCCAACAGTATAATTTGGATGAGCTTTTCCTGCAAACACGTAAATTTTTGGTTGAAGATTTTCAATTTCACCATCAATGATTCTATTATATCTATCAATAACTTGAAGGATATTTAAAAATTGCCTTTTGTATTCATGCATACGTTTTATTTGTGAATCAATCATAAAATCCGGAGAAAGTTTTAATCCCAAATCATCTTTTATAAGTTGTATTAAATTAAGTTTATTTTCATATTTTACTTTGCTCCACTTGTTCAAAAAATCAAGATTATTTTTATATTTCAAAAGCTTTTTTAAATAATCTAAATTTGTTATCCATTCATTTCCAATAGTTTTTGTTATTAATTGTGCTAATTTTGGATTTGTTTCCAAAAGCCACTTTCTTTGTGTAATTCCATTGGTTTCATTGATAAATTTTCGTGGGAAAATTTCATTAAATAATGGAAATTCTTTTTTCTTTAAAAGTTTTGAATGA
>JAILLX010000085.1 GCA_024692925.1 bacterium | reverse complement strand
TTTATCTTTTACCAACATAACCAAACTTGAAATAATATTAAACGATGCAACAAGTATTATTAATGTCAAAATTAAAAACATAACATTCCTTTCAACAGTCAATGCTGATACAAAAGAGGAATTTTGTTTTTGCCATGAAATAGTTCTGTTCATAGGAGCAATCATTTTTGTAATAGTCTTTGAAATACTTTCTGCATCATCAGGATTTTCAATAAATACTTCTATGTAATTTACAACACCTTCCATATCAAGAAAATTTTGAGCATATTCAAGTGGCATATAAAGAAAACTTGAATCATACGTTGACATTCCAGTATTAAACAACCCACCAACAGTATATGATTGTATCCTTGGAACTGTACCAAATGCAGTAATGTTTCCCTTTGCTGTTGTGACAGTTATTTCATCACCTTCGAATACGCCAAGTTTTCTTGCCAAAGTTGTACCAAGAAGTAATTCACCATCCTTTAAATTTACGGGATTTACACCCTTTAATCCCTTATATAAAGGTTCAATTTTTGAAATATCACTATAATCAATTCCACGAAGCATTATTCCCATAGAGTTCCCATTTGCTGAAACCATAACTTGTGATTCTATCACTGGGATAACTTTCATTTTTTTATTGTGTAATGAAGGAATTTTTGTGACAGCTTTCGCAACATTTTTATAATCCTTTATATCATCACCGGCAAAATTTGATATAACAGTTATATGTCCGTTCATTCCCAATATTTTTGCAAGCATATCTTCACGAAAACCATTCATAACAGACATAACAATAATAAGAGTTGCCACACCCAAAGAAATTCCAATAAGGGAAAGCCATGTTATAATAGAAATAAAACCATCTTTGCGTTTTGATTTTAAATAACGCCAAGCAACTAAAAATTCAAATCCCTTGAATGTCATTATTTACCTTCTTCTTCAAATGGACGAACGATTTTTATAATTCTTGGGCTTAACAAAACAACCAACTCTGCATTAGGTGGAATAATAGTTTCCTTTCCTTCTACAAAATATTGTGTAGGAATACCAATTATAAGTATATTATCGCCAAGACGACTTGGAACAGTATATTTTGCAATATCGCCGTTCGAAGTTCTTAACACGATTGTATTATCAAGCTTTCCAACATACTTATCATTTGGTAAAAATTGAGTTTGATTCAAAATATTTAAGTCAGTTTCCAAACGAACTTCACGACCACAACGACCTATATCAAAACGACCTTGCCATCTATCTGGAACAATAAATGTACCACTTGAAACAAGAACGGTATTTGCCTGTGGATAAAGGAATTCATTTAACGAGTCGCGATTGAAATTTGATGATACAACCAAAGCACGACCAATTATACCCTTTTGTGAAAGTTTTATAGAACCGGTATTAAATGCCTCTAAAATATTCATCCATTTTATACTACCATCCAATGTTTTTGGATAAACACGAAGCACGTCAATATCGTATGCAATAAGATAATTTTCAATTGCAAATTTATTTATAATATTTCTAACTTTTTCTTCGGTCACAATATCGCCCTGGAATATAATAACCTTATCTTCCCAATCAATAACAATATCATCAATATCAGCACCACGAAGAGCATCTTCCATACCCAAAATTACATCAGTAGAAAGAGGAACATGCAAATTCCATTTTGCATAACGTTTAAGTGTAATTCTTTTTATTCTGTTATCATAGTTATAATAAATTCCACCCAATGATGTAATAAGATTTACAACCTGAGTAAGATTTCCGCCAAGTTCTTTTTGTGATAAAACCTTGTAAAATGAATCTGTTGCATAAACTTGTATTCCTGTATTTTTAAGAAGTATTCTTAACACTTCATCAACAGATTTATTTTCAAAAGAAAAATTTTCAACTTTTAAATTAGGAAGAGGATCCCCCTTATCAACACGTTCAAGCAAAAAATCCCTTCTATCAAATGGTTGGGATGATATAAGTTTTTGAGTTTCCCAATCAACTTCACATCTTAAAGGAGTTTCAATACTAAACTTTTCAACATTTTCAAGTGTTCTTGATGGAGCCTTATCAAACACAGGGACATAATCATTCACCTGAATATCATATGATGTTGTTTCAGCATAAGGTTGTGTCATATATGATTGTTGCATACCGGAATCATTATTGCGACAAGA
>JAILLX010000083.1 GCA_024692925.1 bacterium | reverse complement strand
GAAAACATGAAACTTAAATATTTCATTTCGACGGCGTTTATTTTAGGGGTTTCAGCCAACGCCCAAGCTCAAAAATGGTTCAATTGTAAGGCGTGTCCAGCCGGTACCTACAGTGATGGAATCCACGGATGCAAAACTTGTCCTGCAGGAACATATTCATCCGCAGGTGCAACAAGTTGTACATCTTGTCCAAAAGGTCAGTATCAGGATGGTACTGGTGCAACCGGCTGTAAAACTTGTAGTGCAAATACTCATCCAACATCAGTTTCGGGTAAAAATTGTGGAAATTATACCGTAAATGTGACTGGATATTGTCAAGCAACCGGTTCCAAATCATCCACTGCTAATCCTGCCAAAGTTGAAACAACAACAATCAATCTTGGTAGTGCTGGTGTAGGGCAGACTTGCACAAATAATGTAATAACAAATTGCACAGGAAAACCAGACCATTCCCACTATACAACAAAGGGAACTTGTGATTGGGCTTGCGATAGCAATTATGAAAAAAGTGGTAATTCATGTAATAAAAAAGAATCACCTAATGATTGGGGATATTGTGAATGCCATGGTGGTGGTGGAGAGTGTGATATTGGTGGTGGTAATTGTACATCATCAGAATCATCGTCTACAACAGTGACACAAAGAAGTGGTTGTAGTAGTGGTAGTAGTAGTTCTTGGAAAAATGAAGCAACTGGTCGTGAAGGTGGTAGTGGTTATAGTTGTACCTTTAGAAAAGCAAATATTACTCTCGGAACTTGCAAGTGTGTAAGCGGTTGTGAGAATTGTCAAACTACTTACAGTACTTACAATAATATTCCTGAAGAAACTTGTAAAGCAAAAGAGTCTAGAGGAGATAGAGGAGGAACAGATTGTTCTTGGTCACGTAATTAAAAAACACCCCCAGCAAAACTGGGGGTTAATTTTATCTCAATTTATTTTCTTTCATTAATTTTAATAAATTTTGCTTATATATTCTTTCAAACTTTGGATTTTCATTTATATTGATAACCTTTTTCATTTCTTCAAGTTTTAAAATTTCTTTTAATTTATCATTGTGTTTATGTTCAACATTGTAAAGTAAATGATTTCCCAAAGAATCTCTGACATCAATATTTGCACCAAGTTCAACTAAAGTTTTAACTGCTTCAATGTTTTCCATTATTGCCGCAAGGTATAGAGGAGTTTTCTCTTCACTTGTTTTAAGTTCCATATTTGCACCATGATTAACAAGAAAACGGATTGCTTCACTATTATCTCTTATTGCGGCATAATGCAAAAATGTCCATCCATTAACATCAGAAGCGTTAATATCCTTAATATTTCCATTTTCAAAATTTTTTTTAAATAAAGACATATCTTTTACATCACTTCTTGCAGAAGTAGAAAAAGAAACATTTGAAGGTATAAGAGAAACAAATGTCTTAAATGTTAAAGGCATATTTTCTTTTCCTAATTCTTTAGAATCTATAATCATTTTATACTCCTATTTTTTCTTATGGGAGTTCAATGTATAACAAAAAAAATAATTTGTCAACTATTTTATGAAAAATATTGATTTTTTGCTTTTTTTATTTGGCATAGCTTAAAAAATATGATATACTCTTAGCAAGAGTTATAGGAGAGATAATATGAATAAAAGTTTTAAGAATCTAGCTTTTGTCTTGCTTTTTGCAGGTTTTTCAACACCGTTATATGCAAGTGCTTGGTCTTGGTCTGCTTGGGAAAACGAAGATGAAGAATTAAATTTCAGGGGTAAAAAAATAAAAGATACAGTTGATAATTCTTCTGATTCTGGTTTTAATTGGTGGAAAAATGAGGATGAAGAGTTAAATTTCAGAGGTAAAAATGTAAAAGTAGCGGAAGAAAATACTAATAGTAATCCTGTCACATCCACAACAACTGAACAAAGAAGAAATTATTATCGTATGTCAAATCCTTCGTATCAGGCAAATATCGACAGAACTGCATATGCTACTGTTGATTATGATACTATGCAAAATGAAAGATATGTTAATGATTTTGAGGCATACAACTCTATAAATAAATGGAAAAATGGTTTGGTGACTGTTTTCTGGGAAAATTATCGTGGCAATAATGTTCGTATAGAAATGTTAAGAAATAATCGTGATTTGAAAGAAATGAGATTAAAATTTGTTCAATCTCAAAATATGACTTCTGATCCTGATGGTTCAATTTCGGATATGCTTAATGTCGTTGCAAATCAAGTTATGAAACGTACTTGTGGTAAAAAGGCAAAGCAATCTGTGATTCTTTACGAACGTCCATCAGTAGAACTCGAAAGAGAAACTTCTGCTGATAATTATAAAGTTATGGCAAAAGGAACATCTATCAAAGAGTATGGATTTAGATGTATTTATTAAAAAAATAAAAATAATACTTGATTTTTTTTATTTTATAGTGTTTAATATCCATATCTTTTTTAAAAGATGCCCAAAGTGGGGGTGTAGCTCAGCTGGTTTAGAGCGCTTGCCTGTCACGTAAGAGGTCGAGGGTTCGAGCCCCTTCACTCCCGCCACTTTTAAAATGTAAAATAGGGCTTTAAATTGAAAAAACAATCTAAAAAATCTTCTTTGTTAAGTGTACTTGGTTTTTCACCACAGTTGTGTATTGTACTTATTATTTCTCTTTTTACATCAGGTATATTATTGGGATTACTTACAAAAAACGAAGATTCTATTAAAAAAAAGATTCCTTCGTATAGAAAGGTATCCGAGCAAAAATCTAATGAAATAGATTTGGTATCAAATGAAGAAAATGGGAATACTGCTAATCTAACTGAGGTTATAAAAACAGAGGAAAATAATGATGTAGAGGAGGGAATTATAACTCCTA
>JAILLX010000082.1 GCA_024692925.1 bacterium | reverse complement strand
ATTTTATAAAAAAACACATAGGAAAAATATAGCATATAAAAAAATTTTTACAATAAAAAAGGGAGTATTTTTTACTCCCCTTTAATTAAAAATAATAACAATTGTTATTATATGTAATTAAAGGGGAGTAAAAAATACTCCCTTTTTTATTGTAAAAATTTTTTTATATGCTATATTTTTCCTATGTGTTTTGTAATCAAAGGAGGTATGAATGATTGATAAATCAAAAGCTTTAAATTTTATACTATTATTCCTTATTTTATATATTTTAAAGGTCGGACAATCAATAATACTTCCGTTCGTTGTTGCATTGTTTTTATGGTGTCTTATTTACATACTTACAACCAATTACACAAAGTTTTTTGTTGAAAAATTAAAGTTGCCAATTTGGACGCGTTATATTGCAAGATTGCTTGCTATTATCACATTAGCAGGAATTATTTATTTTATAGTTATAGGGATAAAATCCAATATTGATGATGTTTCAAAAACATTCGGACATTATCAAAAAAATATGGGCGAAATTTTTGATAAATTTCAATCTTATTTTGGACTTAAAAATAAAATTACATTTTCCAGTGCAATTCGTGATATAGATATTGCAAAAATCATAAATTCTATTGTTCAGGGGGTTGCTGGATTTGTACAGTCATCTATGATGGTGTTTATTTACCTTTTCTTTATATTATTAGAAGAAAAAAGTTTTTCGAAAAAGATACCGCAAATTTTTTCCTCAAAGAAAAAAGAAAAAGATGCAAAAGCATTATTTGAAAAGGTTTATTCTAAAATAGAAGTATACGTTTCAGTGAAAATGTTTACCAGTCTTCTTACTGGAATTTTAACATACATAGTAATGAAAAGTGTACATCTTGATTTTGCTGTGTTTTGGGCAATTTTAATATTTCTTTTTAATTTTATTCCGACAATTGGTTCTATTATATCATCGACATTTCCAATACTTCTTTCTATTTTACAGTTTAATGGTGATTTACTTTCAATTTCGGTTGTGACAATTGGTATTGTTTCGATTCAGCTTTTGATTGGAAATATTATTGATCCAAAAATTATGGGACGTCGTCTTAATTTAAGTCCGCTTGTCCTTATACTTTCACTTGTATTTTGGGGAAGTATGTGGGGTGTGGTTGGAATGTTCCTTTGTGTCCCAATAATGATAATTTTAACTATTGTTTTATTACAATTCCCATCTACAAAGAAATTTGCAATGCTTCTTACTGAGGATGGAACAACTTTTTAAAAGGAGAAAATTATGTTTAAGTATTTATCAGTATTATTTATTTGTTTATTCGTTTCTGGTTGTGGTTGTAAATGCAGATATAATGAATATCTTCCAGAAAATAACCCTCTTGTTATTCCAGAAGATTTAAAACCAGAACAAAAATAAAAAAGGTTAGTTTATGGCAGAAGATATTTCAAAAGCAACCCCAATGATGCAACAGTATTTGTCTGTTAAGGCAAATCATCAGGACTGTTTGCTTATGTATCGTATGGGTGATTTTTACGAGTTGTTTTTTGATGATGCAATTATTGCGTCAAAGGCATTGGATATTGCTCTTACACACCGTGGAACATATATGGGACGTCAGGTCCCAATGTGCGGTGTGCCGTATCATGCTTTTTCTTCGTATATGCCAAAACTTGTTCGTCAAGGTTTCAAAGTTGCAATCTGTGATCAAATGGAAAGCCCAGAGGAGGCAAAAAAACGTGGGTATAAGGCTGTTGTAAAGCGTGAGGTTTCTCGTATCATTACCGCTGGTACTTTGACCGAGGATAATTTGTTAAATGGTTCATTTAATAATTACCTTATGTCCCTTGTTTTCAATGATGGATTAGAACCAAAAATCTCTGTCGCATTAACGGATATTTCTACTGGTGAATTTACAATTTATACATTCGAAGAAAACGCAGTATCAGAGTTGTTATCTTTGGTTGTTGTAAAAAATCCGGCTGAAATTATTTTATCCGAAGGTGATATGCAAAATCCAAAGTTGGAAAGTTTTATTTCTCAATTCAAATCAAAAATTGTTGTAAAACCTGATACTTTTTTTGATTTAATAAATGCAAAACAAAATATTTGTGATGTGTTTAAAGTTGCCGAAGTATCAACCCTTGGAAATTTTTCTAGCAGTGAAGTTATGGTCCAAGGTGCTATTTTAAATTACATACACCTTACACAAATTGGGCAAATTCCAAATATCTCAAAACCGCATAAGGAAAGTAATTCAGATATACTTCAAATTGATGCCTTTTCAGTTAAAAATTTGGAAATTTTTGAAAATATAAATGATGAAACTACAAAATCATCAAATCTTTTTGCTGTTATGGATAAAACAAAAACGCCTATGGGAAAGCGAGAATTAAAAAGGGCGTTAAGTTCCCCATTGGCAAATTCAAAGGAAATAAATAACCGTCTTAATATTGTTGATTTTTTCTTTTCCAATTCTGAATTGATTGAAAAGATTCGTGAAATTTTGGCACAAGTTTTTGATATTCAACGAATTATTTCAAGGATAAGTTGTAATCGTGCTGGCCCACGTGACTTGCTAAATGTTGGTGATACATTAAACATTATACCAACACTTAAGGCTTTGCTTTTGCAATCAACTGAAAATGTAATTGATAATCCTATACAAGGTATTATTGATGATTTAAAGGATTTTTCATCGCTTGCACATAATATTCAAAATGCGATTATTGATGAACCACCACTTATTACTCGTGATGGTGGCTTTATAAAACAGGGGTATCATCCTGCACTTGATGAATACAAGTCTTTATCTCAAAATACGAAACAGGTTATTTTGGATTTACAGGCAAAATATTCCATTGATACACAGGTTTTAAATTTAAAAATAAAATATAATAATTTGGCTGGATATTTTATCGAAGTTCCAACGAAACAGGCAACAAAACTTCTTGAACCAAACAGTGGTTTTACACATAAACAAACATTGGTTAATTGTGTAAGATTTACCACACCAGAACTTTCTGAAATAGAACAAAAAATTTTGGTTGCACAGGATAAATGTTTATCTTTGGAATTAAGTTTGTTTGATGAACTTTGTAAATCAATTCTTTCCCGTGTGGAGGATATAAATCTTTTATCCAATGCAATTGCAAAGTTGGATTTATATTCATCTCTTGCATTATTGGCTATGGAAAATGATTATGTAAAGCCAATTGTTGATGATTCTTTGTCTTTTGAAATTGTTGATGGACGCCATCCTGTGGTAGAGGCAAATTTGAAACATCAAAATATTGCATTTATTCCAAATGATTGCATCCTTGAAAATAAGGGGGATGATAGTAAACTTTGGATTTTAACAGGTCCAAATATGGCTGGTAAATCAACATTTTTACGTCAAAATGCAATTATTACTATTATGGCACAGATTGGTTCATTTGTGCCGGCATCTTCGGCACATATTGGTGTAGTAAATAAGTTGTTTAGTCGTGTTGGTGCATCAGATAATCTTGCACGGGGACAATCAACCTTTATGGTGGAAATGAGTGAAACTGCAACAATTTTGAACCAAGCGGATGAACGTTCGTTTGTTATCCTTGATGAAATAGGAAGGGGTACTGCAACATTTGATGGTTTATCTATTGCATGGGCTGTACTGGAATATTTGAATAACATAAATCGTTGTCGTGGAATTTTTGCAACCCACTATCATGAATTAACCAGTGCAATTAGTAAAATGAAAAATGTATCTGCCCATACTATGGAAATAAAGGAATATAAGGGTGATGTCGTATTTATACATAAGGTTGGTATTGGTGTTGCTGATAAATCATATGGTATACATGTTGCAAAAATTGCTGGTATTCCATCCGAAGTTATTTCAAGGGCATCCCAAATTTTGGAAAATTTTGAATCCGATGATGCAACATCTACTAATAAAAAGTTGGTTCGAAAAATTGATGAAATGGATTTATTTTCATATAAACCTCAATCTGATATTGTTAAAAAGACCGAGGAAGATGAAAAACTTATCCGTCTTCGCGATAAATTAAAGGAGATAAATCCTGACGATTTATCTCCGAAATCTGCATTATCAATTATGTATGAAATAAAAGATATGCTTTGATTATCTTTCTTTTGAAATATTTTTTAAAACAATAGAGTTAAATAATTTAAGATTTGCTCTATCAAAAAAACTTAAATTCTTTTCTGTATCATTATAATGTTTGACATTAGCATTAAAGAAAACAGAAAGAAGGTTTACTTCATAAACTATATTTTTTATTTCTTGTTTTTGTTCCGGAGAAAGAAGTTCGTATATACCCTTTCTATCCAAAGCTTGAATTCCTTTTTTTACATATTCAAAATTTTTTTTGTAAACAAAATAATTATTATTTTCAGGTCTAATTTCTTCTCTTTCAGCCTGTCTTATCGATTCCATACATTCATTAATGGTGACAAGAACACCCTTTATTACATTTTTGTTTAGTTGATCTTGTATAGGTGTAGGTCTTTTATTTTTCATTGTAAATCCTTTGGTTTAAATTGTTAACAATAAAAATTTTTATAGTCTGTAATATAATCCTAATATATTTTTTGTCAACAATTTATATTGCAAAACTTAAATTTTTTTGATACCATACAAAATATGTTAAATACAGGATTTAAAATGAGTATTCCATTAAACGGTTTTTTGAATATAGATAAACCATTAAATATTAGTTCTAATGATGTAGTTTTTAAGGTTAAAAAAATGCTTTATCCACATTTTGGAAAAGTAAAAATTGGTCATACTGGAACGCTCGATCCTCTTGCAAGTGGGGTTTTACCTATTGCACTTGGCGAGGCGACAAAAACAGTTGCTTTTCAAATGGAAAATAAGAAAACCTATGAATTTACTGTAAAATTTGGCACTCAAACATCCACGGATGACGCCGAAGGTGAGGTTATTAGGACCTCTGATTTTATCCCAACCGAGGAGAATATAAGAGCAATTTTACCAAAATTTTTAGGTGAAATAGAACAAATTCCTCCAAAATATTCTGCAATAAAAATAAACGGAGAAAGGGCATATAACCTTGCACGTCAAGGAAAGGATTTTGAAATAAAACCTCGCCAAAATTTTATACATCGCCTTGAATTGATGGAAAAAATAAGTGATTCGGAGTATAAATTTATTGTGACAGCCAACAAGGGATTTTATGTTCGTTCTGTTGCTCGGGATATTGCAAATGCGTTAAATTCCGCTGGATATGTTTCATATTTGCGTCGTATTTCTAATGGTCCATTTACCCTTGAAAATGCAATAACTCTTGACAAATTAGAAAAAATATTGCAGAATAGCGAACAATCGTTGGATGTACGGAAATTTGATAGCGATATTTTGCTTCCTGTATCCTTTGGGCTGAACGACATCTTGGCTTTGGATATAAACGAAGGGCAAAATGAAAAGTTAAGAAATGGACAATGGATAAAAGCCGTTGGTTTTGAAAATCTTGAATCTGATTCTTTATATAAAATAATATCAAACTCCAAACTTTCAGCAGTTATTAAAATAGAAGATGGTTTTTTAAAAACTGTCCGTGTTTTTAACTTGTAAAAAGAAAGGATAAATAAAATGTCAATTACAAAAGAAAAAAAACAAGCTTTGATTAAAGATTTTAAAGTTTCTGAAAAAGATACTGGTTCATCAGAAGTTCAAATTGCAATTCTTACTGAAAGAATCAATAACTTAACAGAACATTTTAAAACAAATAAAAAAGATAATGCTTCAAAACTTGGTATGATGAAAATGGTAAACAACAGAAAAACTTTGCTTGCTTATCTTAAAAGAACAAATCCAAAATCATACGAAGAAATTATTAAAAAATTAGGTTTAAGAAAATAATGACTCGTGCAAAAGTAAAAGTTCCTGTTTACGCAAGAAAAGCTATTGAAACAGGTAATGTTTGGCAAATGCCTCCTTGTGTATCAAATAATTGCAAAAGGGGTATGCCTTGTCCTGCAAATATGTATGAATGTCCTCATGCTGAAATTGTAAAGGGTAATATACAATCCTCCTATTGGGCTGTATGTAATGCCAGACAAAAGACTTTGGATAATATTGCTTTGTATAAAAAATTTATTGATAATTATACAAGCGAATTTATTACACATATAAGGTAATTGTTTTGGGAAGTTTTTCTTCCCTTTCAATTACTTTTGGTGTATTATTGTAAATATGGAAAAGAGTAAGGTAAGTCAGAATATAGAATCCAATATTATTGACTGGATTGTATTTTCTGACTTTTCAAAGTCATCTTTCCTTTCTCTTTTCTTTTTAATAACAAACAAACGAAAGGATAAAAATGTTTGGATTAAAGAAAAAATCTATGTTTAACATAGTTGAAAAAGAAATTATGTGGGAAGGTAAAAAACTTACTCTTCAAACTGGAAAAATTGCAAGACAGGCAACTGGTGCTGTTTTTGCAACTTATGGTGAAACAACAGTTCTTGCAACAGTTGTTGCTGCCAAAGAAGTAAAAGATGGTCAAGACTTTTTCCCATTAACTGTTAACTATCAAGAAAAATATGCATCTGCTGGAAAAATTCCTGGATCATTCAATCGTCGTGAAGGTCGTCCATCTGTTCATGAAACATTGGTTTCTCGTCTTATCGACAGACCTATCAGACCATTATTCCCTGAAACATTTAAAAACGAAGTTCAGGTTATTGCAACAGTATTTAATTATGATAAAGAAAATTCTGCTGATATAGTTGCGATGGTTGCATCAAGTGCCGCATTGGCAATTTCAGGTATTCCATTTATGGGTCCAATTGGTGCAGCACGTGTTGCTTATGTTAATGATAAATTTATCGTTAACCCAACAAAATCAGAACTTAAAAATACAAAACTTGATTTGGTTGTTGCCGGAACTGATGAAGGTGTTTTGATGGTTGAATCAGAAGCAAACGAACTTTCCGAAGAAACAATGCTTTCTGCTGTTGAAACAGGATTCAAATCTTTCCAACCAATTATTAAACTTATCAAAGATATGAAAAAAGAAGTTGGTAATCCTGATTGGGAAATCCCAGCTCAGGTTCCTGAATATACAGTATTAAAAGAAAGATTTGTTTCTGAATTTGGTGATGAAATTGCAAAGGCATACAAGATAAAAGCAAAACTTGAAAGACAAGATGCTTTGGCTGATATAAAGGAACGTGCATTTGCAACAATTGATGCCGAAGATGAAGTTTCTCTTCGTGTTGCACCTTATGTTTTCAGTGATATCGAAGCTGAAACAATGCGTGGTGCAATTTTAAGAGGTGAACCTCGTATTGATGGTCGTGATACAAAAACAGTTCGCCCAATCGAATGTGAAGTTGGTATCCTTGGCCGTAACCATGGTTCTGCACTTTTCACACGTGGTGAAACACAGGCCCTTGTATCTGCAACAATTGGTGTAAAGGATGATGAACAATTAGAAGATGATTTAGATGGAGTACGTGGTGAAAGATTTATGCTTCACTATAACTTCCCACCATTTTCTGTTGGTGAATGTGGAAAACTTGGAACACCAGGTCGTCGTGAAATTGGACACGGAAAACTTGCATGGAGAGCGAACCACGCAATGCTTCCATCATTCGAAGAATTCCCTTACACAATTCGTGTAGTATCAGATATTACTGAATCAAATGGTTCTTCTTCTATGGCTACAACTTGTGGTGCAAGTTTGGCAATGATGGATGCTGGTATTCCGGTAAAGGCTCCAGTTGCTGGTATCGCAATGGGTCTTATCAAAGAAGGTGATAAATTTGCAATTTTGACTGATATTATGGGTGATGAAGATCATCTTGGTGATATGGATTTCAAGGTTGCTGGTACAAAAGATGGTATCACTGCACTTCAAATGGATATTAAAATTACATCTATTACATTTGAAATTATGAAGCAAGCATTGGCACAAGCTCATGAAGGAAGAAAGCATATTCTTGGTAAAATGGCTGAAGCAATCAAAGGACCAAGAAAGGAACTTTCACCTTATGCTCCAACAATTTTTGAAATGAACATTAATCCAAAGAAGATTCGTGAAGTAATCGGAAGTGGTGGAAATGTTATTCGTTCAATTTGTGAAAAATCAAATACAAAAATTGAAATTGAAGATTCTGGACTTGTAAAAATCGCTGGAACTTCAAAGGAAGAAATTGATATCGCAAAAAATATGATTGAAGAAATTTGTGCTGAACCTGAAATCGGTAAAATCTATGATGGTGAAGTTATTAAGATTATGGATTTTGGTGCGGTTGTATCATTTATGAATGGTTCAAGTGAAGGTATGGTTCATATTTCTGAAATTCGTGAACGCAAGGTTAAGAAAGTCGAAGACGTTCTTGCTCTTGGCGACAAGGTTCGTGTTTTGGTGACAGAAATGAAAGATGGAAAGACAAGACTTTCTATTAAACAAGCCAGAGCAATTGAACACGTAAAGGACGAAGATTAATTTGAAAGGGGGAAAATTTTCCCCCCCTGTATCTTTTAGGAAATTTTCAAATGAATATTGGAACATTTGATAGCGGTCTTGGCGGACTTTTGATAACAAAATCATTGATTTCTGCAATGCCAGAGTATAATTTTTGTTATCTTGGTGATACTTTGCATGTTCCGTATGGTGCAAGATCAAAGGATGTTGTGTTCGATTTTACAAAAAATTGTATTGAGTATTTGTTTGAAAAGAAAGATTGCAAATTAATTATTATTGCATGTAATACTGCTACATTTGCTGCATTAAGAAGATTACAACAAACATATCTTCCGCAAAAATATCCTGATCGCAGGATTTTAGGAGTTATTGTCCCAACTGTTGAGGAAGTTATTGAAAAAAAATATACATCAGTTGGTCTTCTTGCGACACAGGGAACTGTGAATTCTGATGTGTATGGAATTGAACTTAAAAAACGTAAACCAGAAATAAAACTTTACTCTTGTCCTGCTCCACTTTTGGTGCCATTAGTTGAAAATAATGCGGATGAATTTGCTCCACCAATAATTGAATCTTATATAAAGAATTTTATTGATAAGGATATAGAGGCAATAATTTTGGGTTGTACCCATTATCCACACTATAAAAAACAGATTGCTGAAATTTCAAAAAAAATTTTAGGTCGAAACATTGATATTCTTTCACAGGATGAATTTTTGCCTGCTTCATTAAAAGATTATCTTTCTCGCCATCCTGAAATTGATAATTGTTTATCGAAAAATTCAAAATATTCATTTGAAATTACTGATATAAATGACGCTTATATCCAACAGGCAAGGGCAATTTTCGGCAAAGATATTATTATTCAAAAGGTTGACATATAGTTAATTTTTTCCTATATATAAACTATGATTAAACAAGATTTTTTTAATAGTAATTTAGATTCTATACTTAATGTGAAGCCAAAAAGCATTGCAGTGGCTGTTTCTGGTGGTTCGGATAGTATGGCATTAACAATCCTTAGCCATAATTGGGCAAAGAAGAACGGTATTGATTTTACGGCGTTAACTGTTAATCATAATTTACGACCAGAGGCAAAAGCAGAGGCTGAAACCGTTGGTAAGTGGTGTGAAAAATATGAAATCCACCACGAAATTTTAACCTACATGGGGAAAATCCCAACCTCTAATATCGAAGCGATTGCTCGTGAATATCGTTATAAATTGCTTACTGATTATGTAAAAAATAATGCAATAGATTATCTTTTTATTGCTCATAATCAGGATGAACAAAAGGAAACATTTTTCCTAAATCTTTCCCGTGGAAGTGGTATTTATGGACTTTGTGGTATGCCGGTTTTAACTGAACGTTTAGGGGTTAAAATTGTTCGTCCAATGCTTAATTTTACTAAATCAGAAATAAAGGAATTTTTGACTTCTGTTTCACAAGAATGGATCGAAGACCCAAGCAATTCTGACACAAAATATAAACGTGTGCGTATTCGTAATTTAAAGGAACTTATCGATACACTTGGACTTTCAAACAAGCGTTTGATTGATACCATGAACAATATGGAACGTGTCCGTGATGCGGTTGAATTTTTTGTTGATGAATGTTTAAAAAAATCAATAATTTCAAACGGAGTAAGGGTTATTATTGATAAGGATGAACTTTTGTATTATCCATCAGAGGTTGTTCTTCGTACCCTTGCAAAAATCATAAAGGATTTTTCTTCATCCACATATCCGCCAAGATTTGAAAGTTTGGAAAACCTTTATGCTAAAATAAAGGAAGGTTCTTTGGGTAAAGGAATAACTCTTTCCAATACAAAAATTTCGTTTGATAAAGCAAAAAATATTGTTATTGAGCCAGAGGTTGGAAGAGGCAAAAAAACTGCTGGTAAAATGTAAAATTATAGTTTAAACTCTACCTATAATAAATTGCATAAGGGAAATGTAAAAAATGTTTAAAAACTGGAAAAATTGGTATTTTGTTATATTGCTTATTGTGGTTTTTTCTTTAATATCAGATGGTACATCCAAAAAATCATCAAAAAAGCCTGAAAATTCAATGATTTTTTCTGAATTTCTTCAAAATATGAAGGATAAAAAAATTGAATCAGTTGTGATAAAGGGCGATTTGATTGAGGGAAAACTTAAACCATCAAAGGTTGGTGAACCAGCAAGTAATTTTTCATCTCAGGTTGTGCTATACCCAAAACTTCTTGAAGAATTAGAAGAAAATAATATCCCAACAGAGGTAAAAATTGAACCAGCATCAAAAGGTTTTAATTTTATGAAAATAGTTGATGTTTTCAGTTCGCTTTTGTGGATTGTAATTCTTGTTATGCTTTTCAAAAGTATGAAAGGTGATAAATTCGGTGTTGGAAAATCCAATGTAAAAATGTTTACACCTGATATGCAAAATGTAAGGTTTAGTGATGTCCTTGGTATTGATGAAGCAAAACAAGATGTATCGGAAATTGTTGACTTTCTTCGTGATCCAAAGAAATATTCTCGACTTGGTGCAAAAATTCCAAAGGGAGTTTTGCTTATTGGCCCACCAGGAACAGGTAAAACTTTGCTTGCAAAGGCTATTGCGGGAGAAGCTGGTGTTCCATTCTTTTCAACATCAGGTTCTGAATTTGTTGAAATGTTTGTTGGTGTTGGTGCAAGTCGTGTCCGTTCTCTTTTCGAACAGGCAACAAAAAATGCTCCGTGTTTAGTTTTTATTGATGAAATTGATGCGGTTGGTCGTCATCGTGGTTCTGGTTATGGTGGCGGAAATGATGAAAGGGAACAAACTTTGAATCAACTTCTTGTTGAAATGGATGGTTTCGCAATAAACAAGGGTGTTATTGTAATCGCAGCAACAAACCGTGTTGATGTTTTGGATAATGCTCTTCTTCGTCCAGGCAGATTTGATAGACAAGTTTATATTGACCTTCCTGATTTAAAGGGGCGTGAAGCTATTCTTTCAAAATATATGAAAGAAGTAAATATTCTTTCTGATGTACAGGCAATAAATGTCGCTCGTGGAACACCTGGATTCAGTGGTGCTGATTTGGCAAATTTAGTCAACGAAGCAGCATTGATTGCAGCCAGAAATAATAGAAAGCAAATTACAGAAGATGATTTTGAATATGCTCGTGATAAAATTTTGATGGGTGCTGAAAAGAAATCAAAAACTATGTCGCCAGATGAAATTAAAAATACTGCATATCACGAAGCCGGACATGCACTTTGTGCTGTACTTCTTCCTGAGGTTGATCCAATACATAAGGCAACTATTATCCCAAGGGGAAGATCGTTGGGTCTTGTGCAAAAATTACCTGAACGCGATAAGGTAAGTGTAAATATTACAGAAATAAAATCTGATATTGCGGTTGCAATGGCTGGCCGTATTTCCGAAGAATTATTCTTTGGTAAAAATAAGGTCACAACTGGTGCTTCGGCTGATATAAAAATGGCAACTGATTATGCAAGAAGTGCAGTTATAAAATGGGGTTTAAGTGATAAAATTGGACCTGTATTTTATGGCAGTGACGAAGAAAATGGTTATAAATGTTCAGAAGCAACTTCTCGTGAAATAGATGAAGAAGTAAAGAAAATGCTTGAGGATGGTTATAAACTTGCAAAAACAACTATTACAAAGAATAAGGCAAAACTTGAAAAATTGGCAAAGGCTTTACTTGAATATGAAACCTTAACTGGTGATGAAGTTCGTGCCATTGTTCATGGTAAAAAAGTTTCTATTAAAAAGAAAAATACGAAAAAGATAAATGATTTCAAAAGAATATCATCTGTTCCTTTGACTGATACTAAAACAATAAAGAAGAAAGAAGAAAATGTTTAAAAAGAAAAAAGATAAAAAAGACGGCCTTAATGTTGGAATATTGAAACGTATTTGGCGTGAACATACCAAAAAATATATTTGGGCTTTGGTTGGTGCTATGATTTTGACATCGCTTACTGCACTTACTGAGGCATATTCTGTTTCCCTTTTAAAACCAATTTTTGATAATGGATTTATTGACAGGGATAACAAAGTTTTGGCATTACTTTGTGGTCAAGTTATTATTCTTTATTTTGTAAAGGGTTGGTTTTATTTTTCGCAAACCTTAATTTTATCACACATAAGTACAAAGACTGTACAAGCCATACAACAAAGAGTTTTTTCACATCTTATCTCTCTTGATATGATGTATTTTAATAAAAATTCCAGTGGTCAAATGTTGTCCCGTATTATAAATGATTGTAATGCTATTACAAATATTGCAATTAACTTTATTACTCATATTTTTAAGGATTTAATTACATGTGTTTCTATGTTTGGACTTATGTTATTTTATTCATGGAAAATGTGTTTAGTTATTTTCTTATTTTTCCCAATTGGTGCTATTGCAATAGGGTTAATAAATAAAAAGGTAAAAAGTGCTATGAAAAATAGTACACAGCAAAGTGCCAATTTTGTAAGTCAAATTTCTGAATCTTTACAAAATATAAAAATTATAAAATCATATTGTATGGAAAATTTCGAAGCATCAAGGATAAAAGGTATTCTTAACAATATGTTTAAAATTTCTATGAGTGTTGTAAAAAATACTGCAATTACAACACCTGTTATCGAAGGTTTATCTGGATTTATTTTGTCTGGAATTATTATTTTCGGAGGTATGCAAATTGCGAATGGAAGTCTTACAACCGGAGGTTTTGTCACGTTCTTGGGCGCTTGGGTTTCAGTTTATAAACCATTAAAATCTCTTATCAATTTCCGTGTACAACTTCAAACTGCGATGGTAAGTGCCGAACGTGTATACGAAATTATTGATACTAAACCATCAATCAAAGATGATAGCAATGCAATTGATTTAACTTCGGTTAAAGGAAATATTGAATTCAAAGATGTATGTTTTGAATATGAAAAAGGAAAGCCTATTTTGAAACATATCAATATGACAATTCCTGCTGGAAAAACAGTTGCACTTGTCGGGGCAAGTGGTGGTGGAAAAACAACTATTGTAAATTTGATACCTCGTTTTTTTGAAACAACATCTGGACAAATACTTATCGATGGTAAAGATATAAGAACTCTGTCACAAAAATCTCTTCGCCAAAATACTTCTCTTGTAAGTCAGGAAGTAATCTTGTTCGATGATACCATCAGAAATAATATTGCATACGGAAAGGGTGAAAAAGAATATAAAACCGTTTCTGATGAAGAAGTTGTTGATGCTTCGAAATCTGCAAATGCTTATGATTTCATTATGGCAATGAGTGAAGGATATAATACCCGAATTGGTGAAAAGGGTGTTCGTCTTTCTGGTGGTCAAAAGCAACGACTTTCCATTGCCCGTGCTATTATCAAAAATGCACCAATTCTTCTTCTTGATGAGGCAACATCTGCATTGGATACAGAGTCGGAATTTGAAGTTCAAACCGCACTTGATAATTTGATGAAGAACAGAACTACAATTGTTATTGCACACCGCCTTTCTACAATAAAAAATGCGGATATGATTTACGTTATTGAAAAGGGTGAAATCATAGAGCAGGGCAACCACGAAACCCTACTTGCGAAAAATGGCGAGTATGCAAAACTTTATAATATGCAGTTCAAAAAATCAAAATCGGAAAATGTATAAAAATACCCCGTCAATTGGCGGGGAATTTTTTTATCTGTGTTTTTTCATTTCTTTGAAAAATTTCCTCATTCTTCCATCCGTTTCAATATCATCCAAAAGTATTGGCAGTCTTACCCTCCAATTCGGATATTCATCCACGGTCCCAGGGACATTTTCCATTTCCACCTGCCCATAAACATCGGCCGTTTTTATAAGGAATATTGCACAGTTTGTTTTCATTCCATAGATATTAAATGAATATTCAAGATTTTTTGGAACATTATCACCATGAAGATTTTTTATAAAACTTTTTTCATTATTTTTGTAAAAAGATTTTGTTTTTTTAAGTATCCTTATAAAATCTTCACGCTCCTCATCCCTTTCGTTGATATTAGCAAAATAATGTTCCTGCTTTGGAAGAAGATGACATTTGTTATTTACCTCAATATCCTCGGCAATCCAATAACCACAACTGGTTGCCTGATCATGGGTACTTACCTGACAAAGTGAATAATAAGGGTATTTATTGGTATCCAAAAAATTACCATTTTCATCCTTTTGCCGGAAAAGAATTTTATTTGAAAATATATTATGTTCTTTCATCATTTCCGGAAATCCATCAGGCACATTTCCCAAATCTTCACCAATAACCAAGCATTTATTTTTATGACTTTCAAGGCAAAGTATTGCGACCATATCTTTGAAATCATAATTTATATATGCTCCACCTTTTTTTACGGATATACAGAAAAGTCGCATAAGACTGAACGAATGATCAAGCCTTATCGCATTTGCATATTTCATAGTTTTTCGTAAAAGATTCCTGAAAACCACATAATGATTTTTTTTCATTTCAAATGGATTCGGTGGAATAAGTCCCCATGTTTGCCCCTTTGGTCTTATGGTGTCGGGTGGCGTACCAATATCGATTTCATCCATAAAATGCGAAGGTTTTTCCCACACCTCTGCACTATCGGATGAGGCACCAACTGGAATATCTAAATAAAGGCCAATTTTCATTTTAAGTTTTTTAACCAAACTTTGAACTTCTTCCAGTTGTATATTCGAAAGCCAATGAGTGTAGGCATAGAAATTTATTTTATCCTTATGCAATTTTTTAAATTTTTCTACTGCTTCGGAATTTATATCAAAAAGTTTATTTTCCCAATTTTTCCAATATGAATTTTCTTTTTCAAGTATTGCTTCAAACAAACAAAGGTTTTGAAGTTTTTCCCCTTCGCTATGTAAAAATTTTTTAAAATATCTTGCACGGACAGTATTTTTTTCAATTTCATATTTTTTAAAATGTTCGTACATTAATTTTAAAATTTTAAGTTTGAAACTAAATACGGATTTATAGTTTATAAATTTTGCATTTTGAAGTTTCAAAAGCAGATTTTTATATTGTGTAGTTTTTATATATTTTTGTACTTCTTTTGAATTTTTAAAATCAGCAATATTTTTTAAATCCAAGTAAATATAATTTATGTATTCACGGCTAAGCGTTCTGTATGGTGAAACATCCTTATCCGGTTTGGAATTCATTACACCCAACGGATTTATCCCGACAAATTCACATCCATATTTATGTGCCAAAGTTATAAATTTTTTTAAATCGGTAAAATCCCCAATTCCCATATTATTTTTTGATTTTATAGCATAAAGTTGAACGCTAAGTCCGATAATTTTTTCCCTATTTTTTATTGCCTTTGGAAGATACGAATTTTTTGGTGCAATTATCAAAAAAGTTTTAAATTCTGTATCACCAACTTTTGCAATAACATTATAGTAATCAGGTTCAAATTTTCCACGAAATGAAAGTAAAAGTTTATGGTATGTAATTCCATTAATTCGTTTTGTTTTCACAGAATATTTTTTATCCAAAAGTTTTGTTGTTTCGCCCCTTGCACCTGCCTCATCAACAAAGATAAACTTTGCATACATACCCAAAAATGATGCGGGAACATAAAAAGCAATTTCAACTTTTTCATTATCAAAAAAAGTATAATTTTCTTCAAATCCATTGATCCATGGAAAATATTCAATATCCATTAACTTTTTTTCCAAAGATTTTTCAGATATATTTTTTATTCCCATAGATTTTAAAAAAGTTTTCCTCAGTTCATCAGATGTAAAATGTTTTACCCCCATCTTATCAACATAAGATGAAGTAATTCCAAAAATTTCAGATAATTTTCTTAAAACATTTGGCATATTTATATTTAAATCCCCCTTATTTTATGATACAATATTACCATAATTTTATGAATAAAGGAAGTTTTAATTGAATAAAACATTACTTGATTATATTTATGCACAACGTTGGTGTAGTTTTAAAAATGAAATTACTGATAACAGGGTCGAGGATATAATTCTTGAATCCCAAACATTTGATAATGGGAAAAAATTTTTTGTTATTGGAAAGGCGTTGATAAAAGATTCTTTGCCACAATATTTTGTAATGCCACTTACTACTGAAAAAATTGAAAATGAGCCATCTTTGAAATTTAAGGGTCGCATTTGCTATGATGCACTTAAATCTTCTACCTATTGGACATCTTTGATGACAGAAATTTATTTGGATAAGGAGTTTGTTTTGCCCAATGGATATAAACTTTTATATCAATCATGGGATGGTTTTGATTTTATTACAAATCATATAAAGGATAGTTCAAAACCTTTGGGTGCAGAACAAAGCAATACAACATTGATTGTTGGAAATAATGTTCTTGCATTTAAACAACAACGAATGATTGAGTTTACACACGATTCCAATCCTGAAATCGAAATGAATTACAATCTTATGAAAACTGGGTGCAAGGTTGTTCCAAAAACTTTTGGACATCTTTCCTTAATAAATGAAAATGGGGAAAGTGCATTTATCGGAATTGTTCAAGAGTTTGTTCCAAATAATGGTGATTTGTGGGAAATATCAAAGGCAAAACTTCTTGATATTTTGGATGATACATTTGCATCTAATGCTGATGTGATACCTCTTTCAAAATATAAAAATCTTTACGAACTTATGCATACGGTTGGAAAACGTACATCTGATTTATTAAAATGTCTTTCCAGTTTTAATGGTAATAAATCTCTTATTTCAAAAACTATTCCTTTGTCATACATACGCTCATATAAAAAAAGTTTAAAAACATTGATGCAGGAAACAAAGGAAAATATAAAAAATAATATCAACCGTCTTTCATCTGATATGGCGTTAAATATACAATCGCCACTTCAAAATTGGGAAAAGTATATTTCAAAGTTTTTAAACAATAATTTTAATAAAATAGAACATCGAAAGGATAGGGGGCTTTTGATGCGTGTTCATGGTGATTTCCATCTTGGGCAGGCGATTGAATCCACCGCAAAGGAAATAAAGTTTATTGACTTTTCCGGTGAACCAAACCTAACACTTTCCGAACGAAAGGAAAAGCGTTCCTATATGTACGATATTGCAGGAATGTATAGGTCAATAAGCGGTTATTTACCTGTGGTTGTTGCAAAACATTTTGCCACAGATAAAAGCGGAAAAATAAACAATGAAAAACTTTTGTGGGCAACCTCTATTATAAAACCAATCATAAAAAATTTATCGGATGCATTTTTAAATGAACTTGAGATAGATACAGAATGGTTAGAAATAGAAATTTTCCGCCGTAATTTATACGAAATCAATTATGAAATTGCCTATCGTCCACAAATGCTTTTTATTCCAATAGATAATCTAAAGGAGCTTTTATTGGATAATAAATAGATTTTTATTTTTTCCTTGAAATTGGGATAAAATTAATGTATAAATCTATTATCTTTTAGGAAGGTTGGCAGAGCGGTAATGCAGCGGATTGCTAATCCGTGACCGGTAATACTGGTCCACAGGTTCGAGTCCTGTACCTTCCGCCACTTCATTAAATATTTTTCCATTGTCATTGCGAACTTTACAGAGATATGTTTGTCTTATGTGGATTGCCACGATTATGCCTCACAATGACAATATAAAAAAATCCCCACCAAGTGATGGGGATTATCCTTTGTAAAAAATTACCTTTATTTTGCATCCGCAGGATTACCAAAACCATCCCATGGAAGAGTATGATTTCCAGATAATGTCCATTTTACACTTGTCTTTGAACCACTAACATATAAATATCCATCCGGATTTAATGTTAAAGTCCTACTACCAGCAGCAAAATTACATGGTAATGTTTTACATGATGTTAAATCAATGCTTGTCCATGCATCAGTTTCATAAGGTCTGTCACTTGAAATATAACATTTTGCAGAGCTATTGTATGATGAAATTTGATTATTTAGATTATTTACACAAAAGCCCGCCGCTTTATCACCATTCCACCACCTTTCTTCTAACAGACTAAAAGGAACTCCTTTACACCAAAGACTCGCGCTAAGATTATTGTCTTGCAAATATTTATACAATGGTTCGGCACTACTATACCATGTACCATTATTACCAGCAACACTTACGGCTGTACTATATAATTGTCTACTACTACAATTATAGCTATTACCCAAACTCATATTATAATATATTCCTTTTATACTTTCCTTTGCATCATTTGCTTTTGTAAGATTAAAACTTAAACGACCACAGTATGCTGAACCCGCATTGGAATAATAGTATGCTGGACATGCAGAACATTCGGTTGCTCCCTCCGCAGAAAAGGTTCCGGCTGGACATTTTTTACACTCGGTTGCACCAAAGGATGAATAGGTACCCGCAGGACATTTCTTACATTCTGTTGAACCACTGGAAAATGTTCCTGGGCTACAGGCTTCACAAACATATGTATCAGCCAAAACAGGTGCAGATATAAACATTAAACTTGTAGATAAAATATTTCTTAATTTCATTTTATTTCTCCTTTATCTTTTTATTGTGTGAATAACATTGTATCCAAATGGACATGCAGGTTTATTAGGGTTGTAAACTACTGCTTGCATTCCACCTGGGCATTTTTTTGTTGTTTGTGGTTGGACAAGTCGAGGATGTGTTCCTGCGGGACATTTTACAATACAATGCCTTAGGCTTTCATCATAAGTCATAAAATTTGAATTATAACAACCGCAATTTTTACCAGCCGTATACTTACTTTCAAACTCTGATCCACAAACGGCAGTGCCATTGTAAACATCGTTTGGTTTCGGTACACAATATTTGGTAAGGGCTTTTGTTATATCATTTAGACTTATACTCGCAAATGCCTGACTGGTCGTCAAAAGCATTGACATTAGGATAAGTTTTTTCTTCATTTTCCCTCCGTGGTTTTTGTTCGGTTGTTTTTTCCAAGCTTTTGGAGGGGCGGAAGAAGCTACGAAACGATTCCGCCCATCGGGAGGGTAAAGAAAGCCATGAAATCTTTACCCATACAAGCTTTGACAAAGGTCAACCTTTTACCTTTTGTCGTTTCTTTAACCACGGAAAAATAGATA
>JAILLX010000058.1 GCA_024692925.1 bacterium | reverse complement strand
TGGCATATTCGGCTGTAATACAAATAAGATTTTTAAGTGTATCGACATTCATTTCATCTTTTGCTTCGACACGATTTATATTAAACATAGCCTCTGTATTCGCAGAAAGTTTTATATCCGAACAATCATATTTGGGAAGTTTCTTTTTTGTAATAGCATTTGAATAATTTTGCATAACTTCGTTATCATTTCTTGTTTCCACCAAAATCCATTTACCAAACCCAGCACCAAAACTCATAATAGGATCAATGGTATAGCTAAACATCTCATTTGCAGGAATGCGAGAAAGAAGTGTTAACACAAAAAGAACTGTAAATAACTTTTTCCAAATTTCTTTTAAAAAATCAAAAACATTACCACCCTTAAAATTCATATGAGCTTTGATTACATTATCCCAAACAATCCATAAAAACCAAAATGCAAGAAAAACCAAAACCAATGTATAAACAATTGGACTTAAAATATTATACATTTTAAATACAAAATTAAATGTATAAGTATAAACTCCCTCAACAAGTTTACATTCCCAACATTTTTCAATATCTTTTATACCACCAAGCATATTATTATCGTAATTTGCATTTGCAATTGACTGAGCAAAACTTGATGTTGCAAAAAGAATGTTAAATAATAATGTTAGTAGTAATTTTTTCATTCGTCAGTATCCTCTGTATCTTTTACTTCATCGATAACATCTTCTGCTTGTTTATTAAGTTCTTGTTTTCTAATAATATCCTCAGCAATATGTTTTTTGAAGCCTGAAACTTCACGAGAAACATTTCCCTTTGCCCATTTCCATGTACTTTGAATAAGTTTCATTGCAGCACCACCTATTTCAAAAGTATATCCCTTTAACATTTCAGAATACTTTTTTGCACTTCCCATAATCATAAGTGATAAAAGCCCAAATGTAAACATAGGAAGAAAACTTCCACCCGGATTTTCAATACTTGGCATTTCAAAATCAATTCCAATTTTCAAAAGACAATTTTGAATTTTTCCAATATCACCACCCGCAGAATTAAAACAAGTTGCAAATGCTTGGTTTTTCATTATGTTTGCAGTCTGACTTCCAACCATATTATTATACATAAAGTCAGGAAATAAATATGTAAAATTATCAAGTGGTCCTGGATAATACATATCAGCAATAAAAATAAATGATGAATAAATAATGCCTAAAAATACGGAATACATTATCATATAAAAACACATTCCCCACAACGACTTTATTCCTGTTGAAGAAAAACTTTTCGTTCTATCGTATGCATAACCACCAATCATAAGTGGTAAAAATGAAAGTAAAATTCCAAGTGTAAATACCATATCAATAAGGATGAACGGAATTGTCACATACATAATTAAAAATATCGCAATCAATGCCATACCAGCAACAATATCAGGTAAATTTTTTGCATTACCTGAAATATTATTTACAAAACTTTTCCATGACATAGATACCATATTTGACCCTGCAGTCATTGCACTTAGATAAACACTACTTACTGAATTTAAAAGACAAAGCATATCTTCTTTTAAATCAGAACTTAGCATACCTTTTACCTCGGTTTTTGGATAATCAAGTTTCGAACAAATTTGAGTATCCAAAATTTCAGAACTTACCCCAACACCCATTTTTAAAACTGGAACTGCCGTATTATCGACAATAGTATTTGAAATGTATTGCAAATATTTCTCGTTCCTGTCTTTGTCATTTACAAAGAATAACCCTGCACCAACAATCGAAATTATAATAATTCTTTTTGCAATATCGGCGACCATTTTATAAACATCACCATCTTGTTCCTTTATAATATGATCGTACATATAAATCAATATCCAAACGGCAAATCCCATTGTAATAAGTGTCCAGGCAATATCGGCAATATAAATATACATACGAAGCCCCATAACACTCATCAAATCAAAACATTTTGCAAATAATCCACATACAAAACAAGTATTTGGATCAACAGCAGAAAATTTTCCATTTACAGCAGGAATACTTGACATAGATCCCCACCACTCTTCAAACGATGTACCAATAGTCCAATCACCACTTATGGAACTACCTACTATTGCAAGGGTAATAAGTGCAAATAATCCCATAATCAATGAAACAAAAATACTTTTTAATCCGGCAAGAGAAAAGTATAATATATCTTTTAATTTTCCACGGACAATATCTTTTACAACTTCTTTACTTCTCATCATTGCCCCCTAAATTATTATTTGAATTAGAAAGAATTCTGTCTGCTATTTCCAAAGATTCCTTATTTTGCCTATTTTGTTTTTCATCATCCTTTTTCTTTGAATCACGCAATTTTGTTGCAAGAGAACTTGCCTTTAACTTCATATATTCATAATCCACAAAAACACTTGTCACTGTTTTAACAGTACTAGTCATAAATTCTTTAAATGAATATGGCAACTTTTCCTTACTGGAACCAAAAACATTTGCAATTACCAAAGCCTTTGATAATAACCACCAACAAATAATTCCGGTATAAATTATTTCTAAAAGTTTGTTTGTGTTAAATGAAAAGAACAAAAGCATTGATGATGCAATTTCTTGGGCATTATCAGTACTTATTGCATTTTGTATTCCGTAAAAATCAATCGATGAAATATAGAACATCAACAAACTTATAACCGAACTCATAATGGAAAGAGCTATGATTTGAGATATTGCAGATAGGAATGTATCAAGTCCATTTTTAACAAATGATTTTCCCTTATCAAATGCATATGCCATCAAAAATAATGGAAATAAAAATACAACTATGGCAATATAAAACAAAGATTCAATAAAGAAATATGGGACAGCTAAATTAAACATAAAGAATATTCCTGCAATGGTAAGTCCTAAAATAAGTTTGGTGATACCACTTCCAATTTTAAAATTCAAAATTTGCTTGAAACCTTGTTTTACCTGTGAAACACCGATTAAAATATTCATATTATTAAAATCAGCAATACGCTCAATGGTGCAAACAATATCCTGTTTAACATCCTTTGAAAAGAGGTATTTTGTATCTTGTAAATCCCGAGTTGCATAACGGCATTTAAGTTCAGGCGAAGCACTATCAATTGCCTTTGTCATAACGTTTGTGTATCCGGTCATAAAATCAGTAATAGGACGAATTGTATAATTTACAATATTATTTTCATCAGTAATTGAAACGGAAAGAAATGCACCAATGATAAATACCCAAACAACCTTTGTGAAAAAAGTTTTTATATAGGCAAAACCATCCTGTTTTTTAATCGCATTTTCAAAAAACATAAACAAACTCCAACACGAAAATAATACAATCATTAAATCAATTGCATAACGTGAGAGTTTATCGTACAAAACAAAACCAATTCGTGAAACAGTATTAAATGCAATTTCAAACATTGTACATGGAGTACAAGAAAATGCACTTTTCATTGTTTTATTAAAATCAGTCACACCACAAAGTTTTGTATTCCATGCACCCAACGACTTTTTTGTTCCAATAACACGAATATCGTATGGGGTTAAAATATTTCTATCTTTTGTTTGGTACAATTCCAACGATACTTCACCAAAAGCATTAACAAAATACTTTCCAATAACACCAACCGGTTTTAATGCATCAGGATATTTTTCAATTTCATCATTCATTTCATCACGATAAGAAACACAACTTTCACTAAAAATAAGTAAAAATTGATCATAAATAGTCGGACTTTGAAATACATAAAATAAAGGATTTCCTTCTGTTAACAAACCTCCGATATATGAAAATACATCTTTTGCATTCCGAGGAGCAGTTTTTGCAAAATTATTTACAGTAATAAGTGGTTTTCCATATTTATATTCAAGTTTGGTTTTTAATTCTTCTTTTGCCCTTGAGATAGCAACCTTTACTGTTTTTTCAAAATTAGAAGTTTCTGATATCTCATCATCAATAAAATATTTGTAAAGATAATCATATTTTTCAGGTGTGATACCAAGTTTCCTTAGAATTTCAATTTTATCATTATCCAAATTTTTTGCATAAAAACTGTAGTACGAAGAAAGCGATGATGAAATAATATTGTGATATTGTTTCAAATAACGAATTTCCCAACAATAAAACTCACTGTTTGACATATTTACTTCATCCGAATGTAGACCATATAGTTCAGGTTGCGGACATTTTGATGTTGCAGAAAGGACAACCCCTCCTTGCATAAAAAATGCAAAGACAAGAAACATAAATACATATTTTAATTTATTCATTTTCTGTTTCCTTTGGTTGTTCAGATTCCTGTTCTTCTTCCTTTTTATCATCATCCTGTGCCGGAGATTTTTTGGCACCTTTTTCCTCACGAGAAACAGAAGCCAACGTCTTTCGTGAAGAATTGATTATGCCCCTTATATTGTCTCCAATACTGATACCACCCATTGATCCACCATAACTGCTTGCAAATTTGCCAAGCTGTGAATAAATATAGTAAATACAATATATAATAAACAAGAATTGTGTTATTGCAAGTAAATCAGTCGGCATATTAGAAAGTATAATTGAAACATCATTTTTTTCAATAGCTTCATTTAAAATACTAAGCAAATTCTTCTTTGTTCCAACAAAATAAAAACTATTTAATAATGCTGAATTAAACATTGAAAATACAGCAAGGTTTACCATTGTTAAACCAAAACTTTTTGCCGTATTCATTATACTTTTTACATTAAACTTTACGACTGGAAAAGCATATCCAAAAACATAAAATGGCCACATAATTGCAATCTTTAAAAATTCAAGAAGTCCATCCAAAATATAAAATGAAATCATAATACTTATTAAAAAATACAAACCAAATATTATTATACCAAAAATGAAGCCAAGAAAACGATTTTCATAATCTACATTAAAATCAAATGCATTTGTCACCAAAACTTCACCCATTGTCATTTGACGACCATTTGACTCTAATGTATTATTTAAAAAGCATATAATATTTCCCATAGTTGTTTTGGATAAAATCACACTATCATCAAAAGATGTTAAATTTGCAAGTTGTCGCTGTTTTACAATCGGAGGAACCATCATTTCCTTATGTTCATCAATGCGTTGTTGATTTATCTTATCAACAATAGTGTTTCCATCACATTTGAATTCTGTTCCTTTTGTATTGCCAACCTCCATAATAGTATCAGAAATATAAAGCGTTAAATCCAAGACAGGTTGTATGGTCCAAGAAAAAAGCATTCTTGGTGGAACCCAAACCAATGTGACAACAATCAAAATTGCCTGTAATTTTTTTGCAATAGATTTTGGATAACTTGAAAAATCAGCCGAAAATGGAAGCGATGAAAAACCTTTTAAAAATTCAAACACCATAAACAAGGCACCAAAAACTATTAAAAATACAATCATAGTATATTTGAATGTTGTATACATATAATTGAAAATTAAAGATATTTCATTGAATATCATCACAATATACGGACAAAGATAGCAAGTACTATTTCTTTTTACTTTTTCATTTAATGTATTAGGCTTGCAAACAGATTGTTTCCATTCAACAGATGTAGAATTATTTTTTTCAAAAATTTCATTTGAAAAACTTATTAATCGCAAATTTGATTCCCCAAGTGCCCTATTATCCTCTATTGTTGCGACATCCATTTCAAAAATATTTTGTAAGATGGAACCTGAAACAACAACCGGCTTTAATGCCGAAGGAATTGCAGAAATTATTTGGTTATAACCAATACTATCCGATGAGTAAAGAGAACTTTCACTTGGTTTAGAATTTTTTGTTTTTATACAATTTTTATAATTTTTTTCCGAATTTACAATATCACCAATATTGTTATTATCAAATAAATCACTTGGTTCCAAAGATTGCGATGTGACAACATACAATTTTTCATCAGCACGGAAATTGTCTATTAATGTTTTTATATAAGTATCAGTTTCAATTCGTGTTGCAAAAGCATCATAATTTTCTTCTTCAATATATTCATCAAATATATTTGGAGTAATACCAATACTTCTTAAATAATCAATATTTTTTGATACTTTTTTAGGGTATAATTTTTTATACTCACTAAGTTCAATATTTCCCTTTTTGGAATTGATAAGATATAAAATATCACTGCAATAATAATTTTTATTATATGATGAAAGCACAACACTTGGCGATGAAAAATAAACAATTGCATCATTATATGAACAATTGGATGCAAAGGCATTACCGGAAAAGATAGTTAGGAAAGCAAAAAACAAAAATGCAAATTTATTCTTCATTTTTATTTTCCTTTCTTTTACTAAATTTTTTGAAAAATTCGTCAATCATTCCACCCTTTTCACGACCGGAATTATAACCATATTTTGCATAAGATTTTATTTCACGCACAACAGATGTCGTTGTTTTATATGCGGATGTTCCCATTTTCCATAATGGTTTTACAAGGTCAGAGTCTGAAATAGAGCCGTTAAACCACGATGCAAAAGTACCTGCGGATTTAATCAAAAGTGCATCAACGCCTATCACAAAAATGACATAAATAAAATACCAATCTGTTGCAACAAGTTTATTAAATCCTTCTATGTCACCAGCCTTTATCAAAGCAAGTGCCTGTGTCGTACGGGAAATATTTATATCATTTGGAGCAGAAAACATTCCACCCAAAATCCAATCATTTATTTCTGCACACATAACCATAGCCAAGCTCATAAAAATAAGCCCGATTGCAAAACTGAAAGTATCCTGTAATGACTTAGTCGCAAAATTTCGAGTTTGCTCAAAAATATAACATGCCGCCAAAAGAGGAAGAAGCAAAATCGACACACCTAAAAATAAAATCTTTTCAATAATTATAAATGCAAAAAACATATTGATTATGAAAAGCCCAATCACAAGTCCAAGTCCGGCAACCCCCATTCGAACATCTTCATCCAAAAGAAATTCGACAATAGCAGTACCTATTGCAACTTTGGTTGACTGCTTTGAAACAAATTTACCAAGTTTTTTTGCACGTTTTTGTTTGCCACCACCTTTTTCAAGATCATCTTTGGCTTCATCAACAACCTTTTTTAACTTCTCAATTCGTTTTTTATTTTTTTCGGGATCCTTACTAAGTTTTTCTAATTTCTTTTCCTGTTTTTTAAACCACTTAGGACTGAATTTAGATGCAATAACTTTTCCAATACCCCATGTCGCAACCTTTGCAATAAAAGCATCACTGAAAGTTCTTATAAGAGAAGGTTTTGCATACTCGACCAAAGCAATACCAATATCCATATAATCATGACGAAGTAGATTAACTTCCCTTAAAAGACAAACCATATCATCACGGGTATTATCCGAAAGGACACCATCAGATGAATAAACCAAATCACGAGAAGTTTCGACACATTCCGGTGGAATTTCAGATTTATTAATTATCTTCTTTCGAATAAATTCACGACTTATACTGCTTCCAAAATCAAGAGTTAATTCAAATGTATTTGAAAAGACATTTCTTGGGTCATTTAAAATGACAAGTCCAATAACCGCAGTAGTTAGGAAAAGTTTTTTATATATTTTTTTGAAAAATCCATCATCAAATTTTGGTGTATCAGGTGCAAGAAAAGTTAAACTTGGTTCCAATGCCTTGTATGTTTCATACACAATCCAAAGAGCAAGACATACAGAAATTAAAACCAAAACATTTTCCTGAAAATAATTAAATGTTTCACGACCCAAAATTGAAAATGCATCATATATACTTGAAAAAATATTACAGGTCCAACAATCCTTTAACACAGGATATAGGTTTACACCCAAAATAAAAATCAAAAGGACAAACAAAGCCATCAATACCCATCTTACCCATGTAAAAATGGAGCCAAGAATACTGAAAAATCCGCCTGATGTCTTTTCTGCCAATTATTTTCGTCCTTGTTGTTGAAATTTATCACGAAGAGCAATAATAAATGCAACGAACTTCGAATTCATAAATTTTCTGAAATAAAAATCAATTTTTGCCTGAAGTTCGGCATTATTACTGTTTGCTTTGATATAAAGAATTCCAAGGCAAAATATAATAACACTCCATGAAATGAATAATATAAAATATTTGAGTTTTGAAATGATAAAAAGCCCACCAATAACACTTAGCAAAAGCATTAAAAATTTAAAATTTCCAGAAAACATTTCTTGCCTCTCTCTCCTTTTTAGTATATAATAAACAATAGATTTAAAATAATCAAATAAAATTAAGGTGTTTTATGGTAGAAAATTTAGATAATGACAAAAAAAATACAGAGTCAAAAAACTCTTTAAAAAAGGAGTTTGAAGGGAAAATCTTGTCTGAAATTGAGAAGATTAATTCTATTATCCAAAGAATGCCAAAAGATGAGGCTATTAAGGAAATAATGAAACTTAAAGATGACAAGACAAATGCCAAATTTTTGCCTGTTTACAATGATGCTTTATCCTACCTTAATGGCGATATTGAAAAGGGTGGAAAGGATGGCTTTGACGCCCGCACAAAAAAATTCGCTGATGAAGAAAATAAAAATCTTGATAGTATACTTCAATCTGTGTTTGAAGCTGGAATGGATATTCAAACAAAGGATGAAATTGTTAAGGAAGTTAAGGAAAAATTTGGAAAAGGTACTTCAATTGAAGATATTCAAAAATATGTTGATGGTGCAGTAAAGAATTTTCAATTCGACATTAATGAAAATGAAACATCCAATTACGAAGCAAATATTGGTGAAGAAGAAAGCGAGGATGGTATTGAATTTTTTGATCCGTCCCGACCAAAAACTGATGATATAAAAAAAATGTATAAGTATAAGGTCGAAGGTAAAATTACATCTGGGATTTCAGAACTTGACCAATTTTTGGAAATTATACAACCTGCCCTTAATCAACTTATCATAATTCCATGGAAATTAAGATACGAACTTATTGATGCAAGAAATGATATGCTTGAAAAATGGAAAGTGTGGCAAGATGAAGTTAAAAACCTTAGGAATGATTTTGAAACATTAAAGGTTATGGATCCGGAAATGATGAATGGGGTTGAACTTTCATCAAGATATAATGTCAAAAAAATGCAAAAGGAAGTACTTTCTTATTTCAATAAATATCAGACAAGACAACTTAATAACCAGCTTGATGAAGACAAAGAAACTGATATTTTAGTTATGATGAACGGGGCTCAACAGGCAGGTCAACCTATTACCAGAGAAGAAGCCGAAAAATTACTTGATAATGATAAATATACAAAAAGAAAAAAAATTATTGATTATTCAAAAGAAGCCAAGACATCAAGAAAAGTTCTTGCTCAAGAATGTCAAAAACTTATCAAAAATCATTGCCGTGGTAGTGATGGAAAAATTACGGATGATGGTAAAAATTACCTTAAGGGTTATGCACATATGATTGATTTATTCAACCTTGAAGGAAAAGACAAAATTCACCAATTCACCGATGCAACAGAATTCATAATGGATGAATCAAATGGCAGATCAAAGGCTGGAGCAAAAGCAATAGAAGATGAAGATGTTATTAGTATGCTTGATGAGGAAGAAGCCGAAAGAAAGCAAGCAAAACTTATTGCTGAAAATATGGTTAAATTAAACAAGGATAATGAAAAATGATAAAGAAAAAACTTTTATATTTTTCTATTATAACAATAATTTTGATTGCTCCGATTATGTATTGGCTTAATGCATGGTGGGGGGTTAAATTTGATGGAATATCATTTGGAACATTAATGTTTGTTCTTTCCAGAGATAGATTTTTACTTATTGCAACATGTATAAATTTATCACTATATATATTTGCTTCGGTAAAAATTTTTACATTAAAAGAAAAAATAGAAGAAAATACACAAAGTTCAAATACTGGTGCAAAATTTGAAAGACCTTCTTTCCTTAATAACACTACACAAGATGATGTCGCAAAATGGGAAGGATTATATGGAAATAATAATAATAAAAATCCACAGCAACCTAAACCCGAAAATGCTCAAGTCGAAGAAACTGTGAATGTTTCTGAAAAACAAGAGATAGCTGAAAATACAACTGTGCAACCAGCCCAACAAATACCCACAAATAATACCCCTACTCCGGTAAAAGAAGAGATAAAACCATCAGAGGAAAACAATGTTGTAAATATGAACAATACTGTGACCGCACTTGATGTTTACAAAAATATGATTGGCGATATTTTAACCGATAATGGATATGAAAATATTGGGGCTCAGGTAATTGCAAATACCGATGTAGATTTTGTGTCAATTGCCGAAAGTGATACTTTGATACTTGGTATGATATTGATGGAAAGTGGTGATATGATTGCAAATGAAATTTCATCTGGAAATGACTCGCCATCGTGGTTTACAAATGAAAAGAAATTTACGTCCCCGGTTTGGGAAATGAAAAATGTTGCAAATATTGTTCAAAATATGATTAACGAAGTTCTTCCTGAAGACAACGGAATTATGATAAAACCTATTGTTGTTATTCCGAATGCGACTATTTCAAACTTTGAAGAAATTCATTCGAAATGGGAGGAAATTGGTGTTGATGTTGTAAGATTTATGAACCACTCTGAACTTCCGAATTTAACTGATATATTACCGGATAAACAAGGGACCGAAGTTTTGGAAAGTTATAAAAACTTTACCCTTACTTTGATGAAATATTTTAATCAAAAGGCACGAAAAACACCCACCAAAAAAGTAGGATAGGAGGCAATATAAATGCTTTTCAGTGAAGAATATTATCACGATTTGATTTCAAAACTTGGGCTTCCGGAAATGCCTATAACAAAGGTTTTTTATCAGGGGAAAAATATTCTTGATGCAAAATCGTTCAGGGAAGACTTTTTCAAAATTTCAAAAAAACTTATGCAATATGTTTCATATAATAATATAAGCCAACTTATGGATGCGAATTTTCCAATTGAAACTATTGAAGAATTACACAATGGTTTGTTTCCAGAAAATATAACAATATACCTTAAAAAACCGCTTGAATATGGTGGAAAACTTGAATTTTCTAATATGTTTTTAATAAGGACAAGACCATTTAAACAGATACTTGATACCTTTATTGATGAACAAATTTTATCGTTTAACAAGGAACATCCTGGGTATGATAAAAATAATGGATTTTTACTTCCAACAGAACTTTATGTTCCAAATCCGGATGGATTGATTTTTCTTCCTGCATTAAAGGGATTTGCCGGTGCGGGTGGAAATACTTCAGCTGATAAAATGTCAGAAATTGGAAGCACAATGTTCCTTAAAAATTCAGGGAGATTTTAATATGGATACTTTGTCTCAGATTTATGATATACTTCAAAACGGAATTAAATTTGAAAAGGCAAATACTGCAAAAATCGACTTTGTAAATGCTATGCTTAAAAATAATAATTTAGCAACTATACCAGAAGAGTATCAAAAATTTTTAATGG
>JAILLX010000040.1 GCA_024692925.1 bacterium | reverse complement strand
TGATGCCGTTCCTGATTTGAATAAAAATAGATCTCATACTATTGAAGTTGTAGTTGATAGAGTTGTTGTTCGTGATGAAATAAAGGAACGACTCGCAAATTCATTGGAAACTGGGCTAAAACTTTCAAATGGTATTATGATTGCGGAAAATGCGGATACAAAGGAACAAATAATATTTTCAGAAAATTTTTCATGCCCTATTTCTGGATTCTCTATCGAAGAAATTGAACCAAGATTATTTTCTTTTAATAATCCGGCTGGGGCTTGCTCTGATTGTGGTGGACTTGGATTCGAAATACAATATTCTCCTGATCTTATTATTCCGGATGAAAGAAAAACGATTCGTCGTGGTGCAATTGCTCCGTGGTCAAGGGATGATTCTATAACTCAAAATGAATATTTGCTTGAAGCTGTTTGTCATCATTACAAAATAAGTATGGATAAACCATGGCGTGATTTGACTGATGAACAAAAAAATATAATCTTATATGGTAGTAAAGGTAAGGAAATAACTATTGATTGGAATGGTTGGGTTTATAAAAAGCCTTATGAAGGAGTTGTCCATAATTTAGAGCGTCGTTGGCGTGAAACCGAATCGGATTGGCAACGTGCAGAAATTGAAAAATATCAGCAATATATACCTTGTGCAAAATGTCATGGAAAACGTTTAAATGAAAAGGCTTTGTGTATAAAAATTGATGGCAAAGATATTATTGATGCAACAAAACTTTCTATTTCAGAGGCTTATGATTGGTTTTCATCATTAGATTCTAAACTTTCACCAAAGAATCGGGAAATTGCAAAATCTATTTTAAAAGAAATTCTTGATAGACTAAGTTTTTTAAATGATGTTGGTCTTAACTATTTAACACTTTATCGTTCAAGTGGAACCTTGTCAGGTGGCGAAGCACAAAGGATTCGTTTGGCGTCGCAAATTGGAACCGGATTAACAGGAGTCCTTTATGTTTTGGATGAACCATCTATTGGCCTTCATCAAAGGGATAATGATAAATTAATAGAAACCTTGAAAAAACTTCGCGATAAATCAAATACTGTTATTGTCGTTGAACATGATGAAGATATTATGCGTGCGTCTGATTACCTTGTCGATATTGGTGTTGGTGCGGGTGTAAATGGCGGAAATTTGATTGCAGAGGGGACACCAAAGGAAGTAATGAAAAATCCAAACAGTTTGACCGCAAAATATTTGAATGGTGAACTTATAATTGATGTTCCTAAAAAACGTCGTTCTGGTAATGGGCAAAAAATTGTAATAAAGGGTGCTACTCATAATAATTTAAAGGGTATAGATGTATCGATTCCATTGGGAACTTTTACCTGTATTACTGGTGTTTCCGGAAGTGGTAAATCTTCTTTGATTCTTGATACATTATATCCATTATGTATGAAGGAACTTCATGGTTCAACGATTCCTGCTGGTAAAGTTAAAAGTATAAAAGGAATCGGAAATATTGATAAGGTTATTGATATAAATCAGGCTCCGATAGGAAGAACTCCACGTTCAAATCCAGCAACTTATGTTGGTATTTTCGATTCGATTCGCGATTGGTATTCAAAATTACCACTTGCAAAACAACGAGGATACAAACCTGGTCGATTCTCTTTTAATGTAAAAGGTGGTAGATGTGAGGCTTGTTGGGGTGATGGTGTAAAGCGTGTTCCAATGAATTTTTTGGCTGATGTTTATGTTGAATGCGATGAATGTCATGGAAAACGTTACAACAGGGAAACATTAGAGGTTAAATATAAGGATAAAAGTATTGCTGATGTCCTTGATATGACTGTTGATGAAGCAATTGAATTTTTTGCGAATGTTCCTGCGATTCGCGATAAGTTGATTTTGTTATCTGAAGTTGGACTTGGTTATGTTGCACTTGGGCAATCTGCAACAACATTATCTGGTGGTGAAGCACAAAGGGTAAAGTTAGCAAAGGAATTATCAAAACGTTCAACCGGAAAAACTTTATACATTCTTGATGAGCCTACTACTGGACTTCATTTTAATGATGTTAAGCAACTTTTAAAGATTCTTAATCGTTTAGTAGAGCAGGGTAATACTGTTGTTGTGATAGAACATAATCTTGAAGTTATAAAAGTTGCTGATTACATTTATGATTTGGGGCCAGAAGGTGGTGATAATGGTGGAACAATTGTTGCATTTGGTACACCAGAAGAAATTGTAAAAAATGCCGATTCGTATACTGGAAAGTATTTGAAAAAATATTTGAAATAAAAAATCCCCGATTCTCTCGGGGATTTTTTTAAAATTCGGATTTATAAATTATTTTTGCAGTTTCTCCATCATAACTCATACATGTTTTTGTGTACTTATCTACGAAAATATATGAAGATAAACTAGAAATAAGTGCTCCTGCCACAGTATCATGGAAATGATGTTTATCTGCTTCTATTCG
>JAILLX010000023.1 GCA_024692925.1 bacterium | reverse complement strand
AAAAAATGGCAAAATAATTATTTTAATTGATTAAAAGTGAAAAAAATGATACAATGTCCAAAGTAGAGAGAAAAAGATGAGAAAAATTGTTGAATTTTTTGCTGTTGGTTTAGGCATTGTCGGAACTTTTTCCGCTGGTGATGCTTTTTCTCGGGAAATTCGTCGCTCTTCGAAAATGCAAAAGGCATCTAATGCAAAGGATTCTATTGGTCTTCGTGTAAATAAATCGGCTATTTCTAATTCTTCTGTTGTTTGTGGTCAAAATGCTGTGCTTAATTCTTCGAAAACAGCATGTGAATGTAGCGATGCAACAAATTATGTAATTAATACACTTAATCCTACGGAATGTTTACAAAAAACTGACCCTGTTATTATTGCACAGAAAAAATCGTGCGGTAATGTTCTTTTGAATGCAGTAAACAGGATTTGCGAAACATCATTTGCAAATAATGGTATGTCCGATGATGGAACAATAAAATGTTATGATGCAAATGATTTGTTTTTAAAATTCGATACATCTTCGTTAATTGTTTATGTTAACGGAACTCAATATAGTTATGACAAAGCATGTTATGTGTATACAGAAGATTTGATGAAATCTATTGCTGATGATTATGCAATCACAGGTGTAAATTCGCCAAATTGTAAACTTAAAAGGGTTGTAGCAGAAGCATCAAATGAATGTTTTCAGGCGGTATTATCTGCGGGAAAGGCTTATGGTGCAACAAATGCAATTTCATCTGATTTACAAAAACTTTGTGGATATACTGGTCTTCATGCAAAGTGGGCTCAACTTTTTGGAAATGATGATAGTTCAAAGGTAAAATTCCCAACAAATATTCCGGATTTATATTTACAGGCTGGAAAACTAAGTTCAGCTGATGGTGTGGCCTTGGTCGGTAATATTTTGGACGGAAAGATGACTGATAAGTCCAATACATGGGAACTTAATATTACACAGATTTTAAATTCTCATTTGAATGATGTCGGTATTGCCTGTGGAAAGGAATATGAAATTTCAATGCATAATACTAACCTTCAACTTTCGAATGATAAGTCATCTTTACAAAGGGCTGTTGATGAAAAGGGTGCGTTGAAGGGTGCTCAGGATTGGGCTATGATGCAGGCAAGTGTTGTTATTGGCGAAGATAAGGCAAATGAAGTTGTTAAGGGTGGAATTTTAGGAATAAATAAAGATAAATCTGATAAGGAAACTGTTTCATCAACAACGGTTGTTTTGCCAGTTGAAAATTTTGATAATCTTTCACCATATTATGATACACTTAAACGTGATGGAAGATTTGTTTTAACTACATCTTTGAAATATGCAATAATTGATGTGGTGAAAAATACTGCACGTGGTGATGAGTTGGATTTTACCGGTGTAAGTTATTCTGATGATATTGAATTATCGAATGATGCCTTAAAGGCGATTATTGGTAAGGAACAAGAAGTTCTTTCAAGTGGAAAAATACAAAAAGGAGAATAAATAAATGAATAAAAAAATAGTTGCATTATTAGGTCTTGGGGTTTTGGTTTCTGTTAATGCAGATGCAGGAAAAAGACATAGTACTATTCGTTCGGGTTCTAATACTGTAAATGTTCGCGGAACAACAACTACTGTGAATGCAAGTGTTTCTGATACAACAAAAACATCTTCGGATTATACAAAAGTTGCTGCGATTACTGATGCCGTTGCAAAAAGAAAATGTACAAGTATGGTTGTTTCCTCACTTAAAACTTATTGTGGAAAAAATAAGTGTAAAAATGCAACAGAAGCATATGCAAAAATTTCACTTCCTACTGATACATCAGATGTAAATGAAACATATTGTGCAAACTTTATTGAAGAAGCGGTTAATAACCTTTGGAATTCGTATGATGCTTATGCTTTGAATGAAGCAAAAAATTGTAATATTGCTTTGGCACGTTCTTTGGCGGCGGAAGCATGCTATAGATATGTGCTTACAAATCAAAATGAAAAAGTCATTATTTCAGATTCAGATTTAAGTACATATTGCGGTCGTGATGCCGTTAAAACTCAGTATTCTCAGATTGCAAATGGTGAAACAATTTCTGATGATGAAGCTGGTGATGATTTAACATCGTATTTTTCAAAAGTTGGAAATATTGGTTGGTCAAATTTGGCTTCGTATACACGACTTCTTGATTTAAAAATTGATTTTAAGACAAGCGAGTTTCCACGTGATTTAATTCAGCT
>JAILLX010000016.1 GCA_024692925.1 bacterium | reverse complement strand
ATATTTAATGACTTCTATCACAATTGCAAAATTGGACCAGAGAAAGATTTATCTCTTAAAAAATCATGGTTAAGATTATCTCAAATGACATTAACTGTATTTGAAAATTTTGCAAAAATAATAAAAATTAATATACCTGAAAGGATGTAAAAATGTTATATTTTAAAAGTTTTATTTTATTTTTAGTAGCTTATTTAATTGGGGCAATTCCAACTGGACTTATACTTACAAAAATATTCCTAAAGCAAGATGTTCGCTCCATCGGAAGTGGAAGTACCGGTGCCACAAATGTTTTAAGGACTGGTTCAAAACTTCTTGCATTTTTAACTTTGGTTATTGATGCATTGAAACCATACATTGCAACAATTGCAGTATATTTTTCAATGAGAGGATTATTTGGAAAACTTTTAACATCAGTTGCATATGGCTTATATGATGAATATATAACAATGGCAATTTGTGGTATTGCAATTTTTGCACATTGCTATCCAATCTATCTTAAATTTAAGGGTGGTAAAGGTGTTGCAACTGCATTCGGAACATTATTTTTATTTTCTGCAAAATATTATTCAATCCCAGTTCTCCCAGTTGCTGCACTTTCGACATGGTTGCTTGTTGCATTTGTATCAAAAAAGTCATCACTTTCTGCATTAACAACAGCACTTATATTGCCAGTATATGTTTATTATTTAAACAATCTTGGCGGTGGGGATGCCTCCAGATATTTAGTATATTTCTATATCGGTGCAGTTGTATTTGTTATCTTTCGTCATCATGCAAATATTGCAAGATTGATTAAGGGAACCGAAAGTAATATTAAATTAAGCAAAGATGATTCAAAAAAGAAATAATGACTGATAAAGAAAAACTTGATTGGTTAAGAATTTTAAGGACGGAAGGTATTGGTCAAATTACCTTCCATAAACTTATTGCAAAATATCAAAACCCAAGCAAGGCAATCGAATTTTTACAAACACTTCCAAAATATAAAGTTCCTGATGTTTCCATAGCGGAAAGGGAACTGGAAAATGCTGAAAAATTTGGTGCAAAAATTTTATTTTCTTGTGATGAAAATTATCCGTTTTTACTATCCCAGATTTCCGATGCTCCGGCGGTTTTATATGTACTTGGAAATATTGATGCATTAAACAGAAAAACTGTTGCGATGGTTGGTTCTCGGAATGCTTCAATTAACAGTAAGGTTTTAACCGAAGAAATTGCACGGGATTTGGTCGATCTTGATTATACTGTTGTATCTGGTATGGCTCTTGGTATTGATACAGAGGCACACCTTGGTGCACTTACTTCTGAAAAAAATAAGGGGGTACAAACGGTTGCAGTACTTGCTGGTGGTGTGGATAATATTTATCCATCATCAAATGCAAAACTTTATCAAAGGATTATTGAAAACGGTGCAGTCATTTCCGAAATGCCGATTGGTACACAGCCACAGGCAAATTTATTTCCCAAACGTAATAGAATAATTTCTGGTCTTTCGTATGGTATCGTTGTTATGGAAGCAAGTTTGAAATCAGGAAGTCTTATTACTGCACGATTCGCATTGGAACAAAATCGTGATGTTTTTGCAGTTCCAAATTTTCCAAAGGATCCACGTGCTGGTGGAACAAATATGCTTATAAAAAATGGTGCAACTTTGGTTGAAAATGCAACGGATATTGTTTCTGTTGTTGGTAATCTTTCAAAGGAAAGTTTTGAAAAAAATGATTTATTCAGTGGCATTTGCGAAGAAACTTACTCCTATCTTCCACAGTTTAATGATGAGGAAGAAGCCAAGGATTTATCTGGAAAAATTTTATCATTGTTAAGTTCAACCCCTGTATCACTAGACAGTCTTATAAGGGAACTTTCTGGATTTTCACAAAATAAAATTATGGAAACTTTATTAAATCTTGAACTTGATGATAAAATTGCATTTCCAAGTGTTGGAAAAATAATTTTAAAATTATAACGGTGTGAAAATGGAAAAAATGAAAACAGAATTACTATCACCTGCGGGAAATTTTGATTGTGGAGTTTCTGCATTTACTTATGGTGCAGATGCAATTTATTTAGGTTTGAAAAATTTTTCTGCCCGTGCGGATGCGATGAATTTTTCATCCGAAGAATTGGAAAAAATTACATCTCTTGCTCATGGGTTGGGAAAATATGTTTATGTTGCAATAAATACAGTCATTCAAAATCACGAAATCCCAGAGCTTATTGAAAAACTCGGTGTCGTTGAAAATGCCAAAGTTGATGGTATTATTTTACAGGATTTTTCGCTTATCCCACTTATAAAAAAGTATTTTCCAAAACTTAAAATGCACGCAAGTACGCAAATGGCAGTTCATAATCTTGAGGGTGCAAAAATACTTGCCGATATTGGATTTTCAAGGGTTGTTCTTGCTCGTGAATTAAGTTTTCAAGAAATAGAAAATATTACAAAAAATTGTGGTATTGAAACCGAAGTTTTTATCCACGGTGCCCTTTGTTATTCCTACAGTGGGCTTTGCTTTTATTCATCTTTTGATAGGGGCGAAAGTGCCAATCGTGGAAAATGTACTTATCCATGTCGTAAAATTTATGGCGGAACACATCCCTATGCAATGAAGGATTTAGCACTTCACGAATATATCTTAAAACTTCGTGATATTGGGGTTGCATCACTTAAAATAGAGGGAAGAAAAAAGACACCACTTTATGTTGCCGCAACCGCAGATTATTACCGTCGTATCCTTGATGGAAAAAGTACAAAGGGATGCCTTGATAATATAAAAAGAATTTTTGCTCGTCCTTATACAATGCTTCACTTTAATGGAAAAAACAAGGATGTAATAGACAGGGATTTTTCCGGACCACGTGGTCTTTTTCTTGGAAAAATAGAAAGAATAAAACGTAATGTTATAACCTTTAAAACTGCATCTCATATTGAAAAACATGATGGAATTGCAATTGAAATAAATGGTATTGAACGCCCATTCGGATTTGCAATTGATAAAATGTGGGTTAATGAAAAACCAAGCTTTATTGCAGAAAAGGGGGAAAAGGTTGAACTTACCGTGCCCGATGATACTCCGGAATTAGAAGTCGGTGCGAATATTTATTGTACCTCATCGCAAATTGCAAAATCATCATATCCATTTAAGGAAACGGTCCTTTCCAAAAATGTAAAAAAGACATCTTTGGATATTACCTTTGATATGACAGATAAGGAAATAAAAGTTTTTGCAAATGGTATTACTGTTTCTCGTTTCGGTGATTTTCAAAAGGCAAATAATCCTGAAAAAATGAAAGATGGTACCTTGACCGCATTTTCAAAACTTGGTGATTCGGAATTTACTCTTGGTAATTTTACATATAATAATGATGGATACTTTGCACCTATTTCTTTATTGAATGATATCAGAAGGGAACTTTGTGAAAAATTGGAAACAAAGCCAACTTATGTTTTACCAACAGTTTCTTTTCCATCATATACTCCGCAAAATCATACTACTGGGTATGTTTTAAAAATTGATAATACAGATTATATTTCTGATTTTTCAGAGCGTGATTTTGAAAAACTTTCTGAAATTATTATTGATATTGATTCTGATTTTTCAAAAATTCAAACGCCCGCTTTAATTTCAAAGGTCAGGGTGTCAATTCCTGTTATAAATCGTAATACTGCAATGCCAAGGTTAAAGGAAAAAATCA
>JAILLX010000012.1 GCA_024692925.1 bacterium | reverse complement strand
CTTGATACAGATATGTACCTTGATTGTGGAACGATTGAGGGATATGAAAAAGCATTACTTTATACATTATTAACAGAATCTGAATTTGAAGAAGCAAATCTTGAATTTATAAAACCAATAGTCGATAAATTATGGGAAAAGAAAGGAAAATAATATGTTAACAGCAAACGATTTAGAATTTGTTATACTTGCCGCGGGTAAATCAACAAGGAATTATCCTCATTCAAAGGGTATTCCGCACAAATCACTTATTCCACTTGGCTCAAGAAAAGTTATTGATCATATAATAAGTGAAATGATAAAATCTGGTGCAAAACATATAACAATCGTTTGCAGTGATGATAAGGCAAAAGAAGCATTCGAACTTTGCTTTACAAAAGAACAAAAAATCGAAGATAAATTCAAAAAAAGTGGCAACATCATTGGTCTTGAACTTTTGCAAAGTGTTTATGTTCCTGATGATGTTGAAATAAAATATGTTATTCAACATGAACCAAAGGGTTTAGGTCACGCAATCGGACTTGCAAACAAGGTTGCCTGTGGTCGTCATTTGGTTGTTCGTATGCCTGATGATATTGTTATTCCAAACCATTGTGTAATGGATCCTGAACTTCGCAAACCTGTTGTCCAAAGATGTATTGAAAAATACATTGCTGATGGTATTGGTGGAAATATGTTCATCACTCGCCATGTCGAAGATCCATCACGTTGGGGAATCATTGATGATGGAATATTTAAGGAAAAACCAAAAGAATCAAAATCAAACGAAGCATTCCAAACTTTGGCAATTCTTGATGCTCGTGTTGGAAAGCGTTTAGAAGATGTTGCAACAAAAATTGATACTGTTGGAACTGAAGAATATAACCTTTGGGCAAACGAAGGGAAAGAAATTCACTTTGATAAATATCTTAATGATGAAGTAAAAAAAGATCCTGAACATATGGCGATTCGCACTTATCCTATTTCAAGGACTGATACATACCTTGATTGTGGAACATTGGCTGGATACGAAGAAGCACTTCTTTATACTTTGCTAAAGGAATCTGTATTCAAAGAAAGAAATAAGGAAACTGCACAAATGCTTCTTATTGATTGTATATTAGAAGATGGCAGTTCGAAAAAGGGGAATTAAAAACTTATGCAACAATCAGATGAAATTTCAAATTTGATAAAGGCTCTTTCTAAAATCCAAGGTTTTGGAAACCGATCTGCTGTACGTGCAACAATAAATCTTATTTCAAATAAATCGGAAAAATTAACTCCTCTTATAAAGGCTTTGATTGACGTTGAAAAAAATATTTCTACTTGTCCCATTTGTGGAAATTTTGATACTTGCACACCATGTTCAATTTGTACCAATCCCAAAAGGGATAGCAAAGTTCTTTGCATAGTACCTGATATTTCATCGCTTTGGGCAATGGAACGCGGTGATATTTTCAACGGAAAATACCATATAACCGGCGGAATACTTTCGGCAATCAACGGTATTGAACCAAGCGATTTAAACCTTGCAAATCTTCCACATCGTGTAAAAACCGAAGGATTCGAAGAAATAATTTTGGCATTGCCCGCAACAATTGATGCAAAAATTACTTCTCATTACATCATCAATCTTTTAAAGGATACAGGTGTAAAAATAACCGAACTTGCACACGGTGTTCCAATTGGTGGTGAACTTGATTACCTTGATGAAGGTACAATTTCCGAGGCATTAAGGCAAAGAAAAAGTATATAAAAAAAATCCGCACCGAAAAATGCGGATTTATTTTTTTACAAAAGCAAATATTACTTTCCAGTATTTGATTGTTCATCAACAATTTTTTGCCATTTATTTTTGTTATTCAAACAATGAACCAAAGTTAATTTTGCTTTTAAAACTTCTTCAAAAGATGATTCTGGATTTGTAATTACATCATTTAAAATTTGTTCTTGTCTAACGAAATGAGCAAGTTCACTTTTTGCATTTTGTCTTTTAAATTCATCATTTCTTGCTTTATTAGCCTCATCTCTCATTTGTCTATATAATTCACTTTGCAAATCGCGTGTCATTCTTTCTTCGATACTAGATTTTTTTGAATAATTCATTTTTTACTCCTTGTTTTTGTTATCTTAGACAGAAATATAAACAACATTTATTATTTTGTCAACTATTATTTTCAAAAAAAATAAGGACCCCTGAAAAAATATCAAAGATCCCCTAAAATTAATACATTGATGAAAGCACACTTCTGTAGTGTTTAATATCCTTAATAACCTTTCCGGTACCAAGAGCAACACAAAGAAGTGGATTATCAGCAATAGATACAGGAAGACCGGTTGCATGTCTTATTGCAAAATCAAGATTTCTTAAAAATGCACCACCACCTGTTAAAACAATACCTTTATCAACAATATCCGAAGCAAGTTCAGGTGCAGTATTTTCAAGTGCAGTCTTCACAGCGTTAATAATTTCACGAACAGGATCTTCAAGAGCTTCTGCAATCTGAGCTTCGTTAAGTGTAATTTCACGAGGAATACCATTCATCAAATCACGACCCTTAATATCAATTGTACGACCACCTTCATCATTATCAGGAACAGCACAACCAATTTCCTTTTTAATAATTTCTGCCGATCTTTCACCAATAAGGAGGTTATGATTTCTTCTTACATAGTTAATAATTGCCTCATCCATTTTATCTCCAGCAACACGAACAGAACGAGCATAAACTACACCACCAAGGGATAAAACAGCAACTTCTGTTGTACCACCACCAATATCTACAACCATAGATCCAGTAGGTTCACCAATAGGAAGACCCGCACCAATCGCAGCAGCAACCGGCTCTTCAATAAGGTAAACTTTTCTTGCACCACAAACCTCAGCTGATTCTTGAATTGCCCTTCTTTCAACAGCAGTAGACCCCGAAGGAACACAAATTACAACCTGTGGAAAAGTGAATGCCTTTCTGTTTAAAACCTTTTGAATAAAATATTTAATCATAGCTTCGGCAACTTCGAAATCGGCAATAACACCATCCTTTAATGGACGAATAGCCTGTATATTACCAGGTGTTCTTCCAAGCATTTTCTTTGCTTCTTCGCCAACTGCCAAAATTTCTTTTCTACCACGTTCTTCTTCACTTATTGCAACAACAGATGGCTCATTAAGCACGATTCCCTTGTCATTCATATAAATAAGTGTGTTCGCAGTTCCAAGATCTATACCAAGATCCGATGAAAAAAGTCCTGTAAGTGATGAAAACATAAATACTCTCCATAAATTTTTTGATTTTTAAAATGTATTATAACTATAGAATATAAGTTTTAAAACTACAAGGAAAACTTGCAAAAATTTTAAAATTTCTTTACTTTGCAAAATTTTTTAAGATAACAAGCATCACAATCCGGATTTTTTGCCTTACAAATATAACGCCCAAAAAGTACTAAATAATTCGAAATAAACGGTTTATATTCTGATGGGATTATACGTTCCAACTCCATTTCAACCTTTTCCGGAGTATCAAATTCATCACCCATCAAACCCAATCTTTTTACCAAACGAAGGACATGAGTATCCACACCAATAGTTGGTAATCCATAAAGTTCATTTAAAATCACATTTGCCGATTTTCGCCCAATCCCCGAAAGAGTCATAAGTTCATCCCGTGTCTTTGGCAACTTTCCGCCAAATTTTTCAAGCAAAGTTTCACTTAATTCCACAATATGTTTTGCCTTTGCATTAAAAAGTCCAATAGTTTTTATATATCGTTTAATTTCCTCCACCCCAAGTTCAAGCATAGATTTCGGATTATCCGCAATTTCAAAAAGTTCCCTTGTTGCAATATTAACCGATTTATCCGTTGCCTGTGCCGAAAGGAGTACCGCCACCGCAAATGTATAAGGATTTTTATAATTAAGCTCTGACTTTTTCCTTCCGATTTTTTCATCGAAAAGTTCAAGCATTTCCTTTAATTTTGATTTTGAAATCATAGTTTAAGAAACTTCCTCCAATTTATCGGTCACACGCTGTATTTCATCCTTTACCGCCTGTATTTGATTTCTAAGTTTTAAAACTTCATCCTGTGGAACAGAAAGCACCCGCATATTAAGTTCCCTAAGCTCGTTATTCAAATTTTCCAAATCAAACCTTAAAACTTTTTCATCCAAAATTTTTGTTGCATCATCAGGTCGTTTGATAAGCGATTCTAACTCAAACTTCAATAAAACCTGAGGATTATACCCCTTTTCATTCAAAAATCGTAAAATAGTTTCACGAGTATGTGGATTAACCGAAACTTCAGAAATAACTTCGTTAAAAATTTTTTTATACACTGGATGTGAAAGTTCAATTTTCTTTCCACTTTCCAAAAATTTTGAAAAAAGATTCGGATACGCAATCGAAAATGCCAAAATCATTTTTTCATTTGAATTTTCCGGATTTGCCTTAGGTAAAATAACCTTTTTAACAGAAGAAATTTTTGAAAATTCCTTTTTCATTCTGCGTTCAAATTCATCCAAATAAAATTTCCTAATACTCTCACTTTTGATTCGTGAAAATTCCTGCTTTATATCAGCCTCCAAACCGGCACGTTGTTCCGGAGTTTTCACCTCTCGCTCAGAAGTAAAATACATCCACAAAATATCAGAAAGGGAAATACATTTTGTATCAAGCATTTCCTGAAATTTATCATGACCAAAGGCATGCAAAAATTCATCCGGATCTTTTGCCCCTTCAATCAAACAAAACTTTAATGAATAACCAGGTTTAAGTATCGGAAGAACACGAAGTGCCGCCCTGATACCTGCCTTTCGCCCAGCGGTATCGGAATCAAAACAAAGTATCGGCTCTGTTGTCATTTTCCACAAAAGTTCAATTTGCATTTCTGTAATCGCAGTCCCAAGCGGTGCCACTGCATACCTGAAACCAAATTGATGAAGGGTTATTGTATCCATATACCCCTCGGTCGCAATTACCTGTTTTTTTTCAATTGCCTCTGCCCTAGCCTGTGCAAGCCCATAAAGATTTCGCCCCTTTGAAAAAACCAAACTTTCCGGACTGTTAAGGTACTTTGGAAGATTATCATCCTTTACCATAATTCGACCACCAAATGCAATGATCCTACCTCTGGAGTCAGTAATAGGAAACAAAACTCTCTCCCTAAAATAATCATACGGAGTATGTGTTCTTTCACTCATCCGAGCAAGTCCCGCATCAAGGACAAGTTTTAATGGAACATTTTTAGATTTAAAATATTGAACCAATTTATTTCCAGCCGGAGCATAACAAAGATGGAAATTTGCAATCATTTCATCAGAAAGTTGTCGTGATTTAAGATAATCAAGCCCAACCTTTCCCTCTTCGGTATAAAGTTGTTCCTTATAAAAATCCGCAGCCATTTTCAAAACTTCATACAAATCATGACTTTCTTTATCCCTACGTCTTTGCTCTTCTGTCGCAGCAGGTATCGGAATCCCCGCATCATGACAAAGTTTTTCAATAGCCTCTATAAATGACATATGTTGTGTCTGCATAATAAAAGTAATCACATCACCATGTGCACCACAACCAAAACAATGATAAAAATTTTTATCTTCACTTACCGAAAACGAAGCAGTTTTTTCCGTATGAAATGGACAACATCCCCAATGTTCCTTTCCTTTTCTGTTAAGTGGAACATATTTTGAAATAACATCAACAATAGAAATTCTATCTCTTATACTTTCAATAAACGCTTTATCAAATGCCATTTTAATCCTCTTTTAATGAAAGCATATATGATTCTTTTCAAAAAATCAAAACAAAAAAGCCCCCGAAACCGAGGGCGTAATAAATCTTAGAGTTTTATTGAATATTTACAACAGGAGCCTGTTGCTTCTGCATCTTTGCAAAATGATGTTTAAATCCAACCTTTGGGTTTTTAGTTGAAACATACATTGCACCACTTGCTGAAAAATGAATCAAAATAATAAACAAAGTAAAGATACAGAAAATAACATTTGCAATTCCCTTTTCTCCCTTTAGGCAGTATGTTGTCGCAGTATAAATCAAAAATACAATATACAAATCAATCATAATGCTAAAGAAAAATAGTATCCAATATGAAAATGCAATATGATAAGCAATATATGAAAGTGGATACATAAATATGCATGATGCAACAGCCTTTAACGCAGTTTCAAAATTCATCTCACCCTTTGCAAGATAAGAGAAAAACAACATAACACCAGCCAATGCAAATGTAATAAGCATTGCATAAATAGGCATAAGTATCAATGCCGAAACTGTACCAAGCAAAGTAATATTTGCAATATTAAATAAAATTTTAATACCGGCTGTAATCAAACCATACATCAAAACCTTTACAATAGCATTTTCGTAATTGCCATCAGCTTCAATTGATGTAAAATATTTTACTGGATGCAAAAGCATATAAACAGCATCAGTAATAAATTTTGAAATTTTAATTTTTTTAGCCTGTTTTTCTGCTGATTTAAAATAAGTTTTTGCAGTACTTATAACTTCAGGACTTGAATCTTTCACCTTATTTACAGTAGATTTAACTTTTTTTTCAACCTCTTTAATAGTTTTTGAGGCTTTTTTAAGATTTTTCTTTGCCACTTTTTTGATTGCCATTTTCTTTTCTCCTCGTTTTTGTTATACAGACAAAGTATAATTTAGATTAGAAAAAAAATCTACAAAAATAAATTCATAATTGAAAAAAAAATAAAAATAAACTACACTTTCCTTACATAAACAAATAAAAGTGGATTTAAAATGATAAAAGTAGCAATCATCGGCAGACCAAATGTAGGAAAATCTACATTATTCAATCGTCTTACAAAACGCAACATTGCCATTGTTCATGACAGCAGTGGTACCACCCGTGATGTAAAGGAATATGTTGTAAAGGCATACGATGGTTTTGAATTTGCACTTCTTGATACCGCAGGTCTTGAAAAGGCACCTGATGGAACCATTGCCCACCGTATGACTGATAAAACCTTGGATGCAATCAAACAGGCTGATATAATCTTTTTTGTAATAGATGGTCGTACATCCGTACTTCCCGAAGATATGGATTTCGCACGCATAGTAAAAAAGTATAATAAGGATGTAATACTTATTGTCAATAAATCTGAAAATATGAATAATTTCAAAAACAACCTTGGCGATTTTTACAAACTTGGTTTTGGTGATCCACTTCCACTTTCTGCGGAACATGGTCAAGGTATGATAAATCTTATTGATAAACTTAAATATGAAATTACAAAATTAACACCTCCGGCAAAGGAAACCGAAGATGATTTAAACTATGATGAACTAAAGGACATAATCGAAATTGCCGAAGATTCTGTTTCTGATGAGGAAGAGGAAGAAAAAGATTTCCGTGTCCGTCTTGCAATCATTGGACGACCAAATGTTGGTAAATCAACACTTGTAAATGCCCTTCTTGGCGAAGACAGAATGTTAACCGGAAACGAAGCTGGTCTTACACGTGATGCAATTGATACTGATTTCACATACCGCGGTCGTGATGTAAAACTTATTGATACTGCCGGACTAAGGAAAAAGAACAAAGTTTTCGAAGAATTAGAGCGTCTTTCGACCGCACGTTCCATTGAAACAATCAAAAATTCTGATGTCTGCATAATTGTAATTGATGCTGAACTTGGGCTTGATAAACAGGATTTAACTATTGCAAGCTATGCCGTATCCGAAGGCAAAGGTTTAATCATAGTCCTTAACAAATGGGATTTAATCCACGATAAAAAGGATAAATTAGAAGAAATAAAGGATAAACTTGAAATTTCTTTCTCTCAGGTAAAGGAAATTCCAATAATTTGCATTTCCGCCCTTAAATCCCGTGGAATAAATGAAATGATGAAAGAAGCATTCGAAATATACGACCTAAGGAAACAAAGAATTACAACCGGAAGATTAAACAAATGGCTCGACAGGGTTGTTGCTTTAAATCCTCCACCATTATCAAGGCTTAAACGCCCTATGAGTATAAAATACATTACCCAAAGTGCGACACGCCCACCGACATTTACAATGTTTGTTGGTGGAGCATCCGAAATACCTGAAAATTACAAACGTTATTTAATAAATTCACTTGGCGAAACATTTGGATTTAACAAGATTGTAATAAGACTAAAAACTAAAACATCAAAAAATCCATACAAGGATAAAAAATAATGAAAAAAATATTGAAAAATACTTTTGTTTTAATTGGAATATTTGTTTTGTTTGACTTTCTTACAAAACTTGTAATTCTTTTACAAACACCATTTCCGCTTTCGCTTATTGGATATTACAAAAGGTTTTACCCAACATTTTATCCGATATCCGAACCACTTTCATTTTTCAATATAATATTGGTATGGAACAACGGTGTAAGTTTTTCAATGCTTGCAAACAATACCCTACTTGGACGCTTTGTATTAATAGGTCTTTCCCTTGCAATAACAACCTACATCGCCCTACTTTTAAAAAAGGAAAAAAATAGCATCAACAGATTCGCATTTATTATAATAATCGCCGGTGCATTAGGAAACATTTTTGACAGACTAAGATACGGTGCAGTAATTGATTTTTTGGATTTTCACTTAGGAAAATACCACTACCCTGCATTCAACCTTGCTGATATGTACATATGCTTCGGTGTATTTCTAATAATTTTAAATTCACTAAGAAAAAAGAAATAAATTGATATACTATATTGCGTTGGGTGTGGCAATCCATAATAAGACAAACACATCCACAAAGTCCGTCATTCCAGTGCCACGACACTGGAATCCATATATTTTCAAGGCTTCGATTTTGAAGCGTTATCAAAAAATCTAACTGTAGGGATGTAGGGGGCGGAGAGGCTGGATTTTCGGGCAACACCGTAAACAAAAAACCACCCTTTTTTTGATTAGTATATCCTGTTTCAAATTTTTTTGCAACAAGTATTATTTAACCGCTTGTTTTTACAGGGTAATTTCCCTGACCTCAACTTATCAAAAAACTATTTTTTGATCACATCATTT
>JAILLX010000011.1 GCA_024692925.1 bacterium | reverse complement strand
ATTTTATTATTATCTTGACCTTTTTGGCTTATATATAATAAAGTGTTTTAATAAAGTAGTAAGGAAAGGTGTTTAAATGATTGGATATATTACAAAAAAAATTTTTGGCACAGAAAATGAACGTATTCTTAAAAAATATCGTGCAAAAGTAAAAGAAATTAATGCAAAAGAACCTGAGCTTATAAAACTTTCTGATGATGAACTTAAAGCAAGGACAACTTGGCTTAAAGGAAGACTTTCATCTGGTGAAACTTTGGATGATATTTTGGTTGATGCTTTTGCAACAGCAAGAGAAGCAGCAAAAAGGGTTTTGGGTCAAAGACATTACGATGTTCAGCTTATTGGTGGAATGATTCTTCATGATGGACAAATTACTGAAATGAAAACCGGTGAAGGTAAAACTTTGGTTGCAACACTTCCTGTTTACCTTAATGCTTTAACTGGTAAAGGTGTTCATGTTATTACAGTTAATGATTACCTTGCAAAACGAGATTCTGACTGGATGGGAAAACTTTACCGTTTCCTTGGGCTTTCGGTTGGTTGTATTTTAAATGAACTTGATGATGATGAAAGAAGAGAAGCATATAATTGCGATATTACATATGGTACAAACCACGAATTTGGCTTTGATTATCTTCGTGATAATATGAAATTCAGAATTGAAACTTTGGTTCAAAGACCATTTAATTATGCAATCGTCGATGAAGTAGATTCTATTTTAATTGATGAAGCAAGAACTCCTTTGATTATATCAGGACCAAGTGAGGGAACTTCGGACGCATACAAACAAGTAAATTCAATTATTCCATTATTAAAAGAAGAACATTACAAGGTTGATGAAAAAGATAGAAATGCAACACTTACCGAATCTGGTATGGAATTTGTTGAAAATATTCTTTTTGAAAAGGGAATTACAAAAGTTAAAAACCTTTACGATATTTCAAATGCTACTATTGTTCACCATTTGGATAAATGTTTAACTGCTCATAAACTTTATAAAAAAGATGTCGACTATCTTGTAAAGGATGATCAAGTTTACATTATTGATGAATTTACTGGCCGTATTATGGAAGGAAGAAGATATTCTGACGGTCTTCATCAAGCATTAGAAGCAAAAGAAAATGTAAATGTTCAAAACGAATCACAAACTTTGGCAAGTATTACATATCAAAATTACTTCCGTTTATACCCTAAACTTGCCGGTATGACTGGAACTGCATTAACAGAAGCACAAGAATTTGATGAAATATACAAATTAAGATGTGTTGAAGTTCCAACGAATCTTCCTGTTCGCCGTGTAGATTACAATGATGAAATCTATTTGACTGAGGAAGAAAAGTATGAAGCTATTGTTAAATTAATAAAGGAATGTCATGCAAAACAACAACCTGTTTTGATTGGTACTGTTTCAATTGAAAAATCAGAAAAATTAAATAAATACCTTATTTCTGAAGGCATTCACGCTCAGGTTTTGAATGCAAAATATCACGAATCAGAAGCATATATTATTGCACAGGCTGGTGTTCCAGGGGCAATTACTATTGCTACAAATATGGCTGGTCGTGGTACTGATATACAACTTGGTGGAAATTTGGAAATGCGTGTTCAACAGGACACAAAAGGGATTGATGATCCTGAACTTCTAAAGAAAAAAATCGATGAAATAAAGGCAGATATAAAACAGAAAAAAGAAATTGCACTTCAGGCTGGTGGACTTTATGTTATCGGAACAGAAAGACACGAATCACGCCGTATTGATAACCAACTTCGTGGAAGAACCGGTCGTCAAGGTGACCCTGGTGCATCAAAATTTTTCCTATCTATGGAAGATGATTTGATGAGAATTTTTGGCGGTGAAAAGATGAAGGCGATGCTTTCAAGACTTGGGCTTAAACATGGCGAAGCTATCGTTCATCCATGGGTTTCACGTGCCTTAGAAAAAGCACAAATGAAAGTCGAAGCTCATAACTTCACAATCAGAAAGAATCTTCTTAAATATGATGATGTGATGAATGAACAAAGAAAGATTGTTTACTCTCAACGTCACGAAGTTATGGCTTTGGATGAAATTCATAAATATATTGATGATATAAGACTTGATGTTATAGAAGATATTGTTGATAAATCAATTCCTGAAAAAAGTATTGTTGATGACTGGAATCTTAACGGTTTGGATATGGATTGCTTTGAAAAATTAGGTGTAAAAATTGATTTCAAACGTTATATGGAAGATCATCCTCAGGCAACACCACAGGATATATTCAACCTAGTTAAAGAAGCAAGTGATGCAAGAATGGCTTTCCAAGAAAATAGATATTCTAGTGATTTTATGCGTTATATTGAAAAGGCTATATTCTTACAAACACTAGATCAAATTTGGAAAGAACATTTACTTTCACTTGACTTTTTAAAACAAGGAATCGGTCTTCGTGCATATGGTCAAAAAGATCCTTTGAATGAATATAAACGTGAAGCATTTATCACATTTGAAGAAAATATGCTTAGAATTAAATATAAAACTGTTCAACTTCTTGCAAGAACTGATTTTTCACAGGAAGGAATGGCTCAATTTACTGATGAAGATGATGAAAATACTGAAATACAGGAAAATCGTCCCGCAGAACAGTTAAAGGAAATTCCAGAAAATGTAGATTTAAGCATTGGAAGAAATGATCCATGCCCTTGTGGAAGTGGATTAAAATATAAATATTGTCACGGAAAATTAAAATAAGGCAAAATAAAAGATGACTATTGCTCCGTTTGTTCACCTTAGAAACCACACTGCGTATTCTGTGGCAGAGGGAGCTTTGACTTCGGATAAAATTCGTGATTTATGCCGAAAATATAATATGCCTGCCGCTGGGATTACTGACACAAATAATATTTTTGGTGGTGCAGAATTTTCTACTCATCTTGAAGAAGTTGGTGTGCAACCTATACTTGGTACTCAGCTTGATGTAGACTTTAATTTACCTACTACATCATTTCCTAAAAATCGTTATTCTCAGTTAATATTTCTTGTAAAGGATGATGTTGGATACCATAACTTAATTAAACTTATTTCCTATGCTCATTTAAGAAAAAAGGATGAAGAATTTCCTCATATAACAGTTGATATGTTAGAGGGAAAAACTGATGGACTTATTGTACTTTCTGGCGGGATAAAGGGAATTCTTGGGAAATGTTTATTAGCAAACAATTATGCTTTGGCAGAAGAAAAATGTTTGCTTTTGAAAAAACTTTTTGGTGACAGATTTTATATTGAACTTCAAAGACATGGTTTGCCTGATGAAAATGCGACAGAAAAGGATTTTTTAAAACTAGCCTATGACAACAATATTCCTTTGGTTGCAACAAATGAATGTTTCTTTGCTACACGCGATATGCATCAGGCTCATGATGTTTTGCTTTGTATTGCGGATGGTCGTTTTGTTGATGAAGAAGATAGAAGAAAAGAAACCGAAGAGCATTATTTTAAATCTCCGGATGAAATGGTTGAACTTTTCTCTGATATTCCAGAAGCAATAGAAAATACAATTGAAATTGCAAAAAGATGTGCTTATAAATTTACTGTTTCAAAACCTTTGCTCCCTCATGTTGAAAAAGGTGCGGATGAAGATAAATTACTTACTGAACGTGCACATGAAGGGTTAAAAGTAAGGCTTGAAAAAGCTGGTATTATTGGAGAAGAGGCACAACAACCATATTGGGAACGATTAGAGTATGAACTTGGCGTTATTATAAAAATGGGTTTTCCAGGATACTTTTTAATTGTGGCTGACTTTATTGGTTGGGCTAAAGCTCATGATATTCCTGTTGGTCCTGGTCGTGGAAGTGGTGCTGGTTCCATTGTGGCGTGGGCAATGAAAATTACAGATTTGAATCCGTTAAGATTTGGACTTCTTTTCGAAAGATTCCTTAATCCTGAACGTGTTAATATGCCTGATTTTGATATTGATTTCTGCGAAGACAGGCGTGGTGAAGTTATTCACTATGTACAGGAAAAATATGGTGCCGATAGTGTTGGGCAGATTATTACATTCGGTCAGCTTAAAGCTAAAAATGCGATAAAGGATGTTGGTAGAGTTTTAAGAATCGGTTATTCAAGATGTGATGAACTTTGTAAACTTATTCCAAATAAGGTTCGCTTTACAAATGAAAAAGGTGAAGAAGTTGAAAAAGAAGCAAACCTTACACTTTGCCTTAAATATGTTCCTGAATTTGCCGAAGCTGTGGATCACGATGATGTGTTGAAAGGATTGATTAATATAGCTCTTAAAATAGAAGGTCTTTTTAAAAGTACGGGTATGCATGCTGCGGGTGTTGTTATTGGAGATAGACCACTGGATGAACTTGTCGCCCTTTATAAGACAGATAAATCTGATTGGCCGGTGACACAGTATAATATGAAATTCATTGAAAATACTGGACTTATCAAATACGACTTTTTGGGACTTAAAACACTTACTGTGATAAAAAAGGCCTGTGATATGATTTACAAAAATCACGGGGTAAAAATTGATATAAACAATATTTCAATGGATGATAAGGAAACATACGAACTTTTACAGTCGACAAATACTCCGGCGATATTTCAACTTGAATCTCAGGGTATGCAAAATGTTATTTTGGGACTAAAGCCTGATAAGATTGAAGATTTGGTTGCGTTGGTTGCCCTTTATCGTCCGGGACCTATGGATAATATTCCAACATATATTGCCCGAAAATTTGGTGAAAAAATTGAATATCTTCACCCAAAACTTGAACCTATATTAAAAGAAACTTACGGTATTATGGTTTATCAGGAGCAAGTTATGGAAATTGGTAAACAACTTGCTGGTTATACAAAGGGTATGGCTGATGATTTGCGTAAGGCTATGGGTAAAAAGATTAAGGAAAAAATGGATCATCACCGTGAAATTTTTAAGGAAGGTTGCTTAAAAGTAAGTGGTATTGATGAAAACCTTTCTATGAAAATATTTGATGCTATGGCACAGTTTGCAAGTTATGGTTTTAATAAATCGCATGCCGTATGTTATGCGTGGGTTTGCTATCAAACTGCATATCTTAAAACACACTATGCACCGGAATTTATGGCTGCGTCTATGACATACGATATGTCTGATACTGACAAATTGGCATTTTTTGCAGATAATGTAAAAAAGATGGGGATTAAAATTCTTCGTCCTGATATAAATAAATCTTTTGAATATTTTTCTGTGGAAAATGGTGCAATCCGGTATGCAATGTCCGCCGTAAAAAATGTCGGTGTTGGTGTGGTACAGGCTATTGTTGCTGAACGTGAAAAAAATGGACCATTCAAAAATATAACTGATTTTATTTCTAGGGTTGACCCTAAAAACCTTAACCGAAGGATGCTTGAAAATCTTATAAAGGCTGGTGCTTTTGATGATTTGGAGCCAAACAGACATAAAATGTTTGATAATGTAAGTTATATACTTTCACAAATTGCCTCAATAAATAAGGATAAGGAAACAAATCAAACAAGCCTATTTTCACTTGATGATATTGAGATAAAACGTGATGATATAAGGCTTGCCGAAGTTCCAGAATGGAAACCATTGGAACGACTTGGGTTTGAAAAAGAAGTAATTGGTTTTTATGTTTCTGCACATCCACTTGATGTTTATGAAAATACACTTATTGCTCTTCAAACAAAAAATACAACTGATATTTCTAATATAAAAGAGGATACAAAAATCAGTGTTGCTGGTATTGTCGAATCTGCCCGTCTTCGCACATCGAAAAGTGGTAAAAACTATATTATGGCAAAGATAAGCGATAAATTTGGTGTTGCTGATATACTTTTCTTTGAAAGAAAGCAATCTAACTATAATCCAAAATTTTCGAAACAGGAACCACGTCAATCATTAGAAGATATTCAAAATATTTTGGATGCCGGCAAACCTGTACTTATCTATGCAGATACAAAATGTGGCGATGATGGCAGAGTTTCTCTTTTCGGAAATAAAATTGAGTTTTTAAGTTTAAATACCCAGCTTGGCACCAATATGTTTATTCAAATAAACAATGTCGATTCTGTTCGTGCGGTGAAAAAGGCTATTTCTTCTATTGGTCCGGGATATACAACAATTCATTTACAGGTAATTGAAAACGGTAAAAAGGTAAGTGTACTTCTTCCCGAAAAAAAAGGAATTACCTCTGAAACATTGGAGTTATTTAAGGTAATTCCTAATATCACATTACATTTTTAATCACATATTGTTCTTGTTTCAGTTTCAACTTTAGCAGAACAGCCAGAAGTGGAACCACCATAAGCTGAACTTGTAGAATTTTTACACCCCTCATCTGAACAATTTGATCCATCGCCATAACTATGTGTACGACTTGTTGATGAATAATTACCACAATAACATGCACAAGTTGAGCTTGTTATTGTTCTAACACATTTATTCTGACATCCAAAAGGATATGTATATTTATTATATGACCAACCAGCATCACAAGCCCAATCACAAGTTCCCTTTGTTGTATAGTGGGAGTGAGATATTTTGCTATTACATGCGGTACAATTTTTGTTCGTTCCACTTGGGCAGTATGAACCTACACCACAGGTATTTCCTTTATTTCCATTTTCGGTCACGGTTTTTGGGTTGGCGGTGGATGAGGTTGAACCAGCAACCGTGCAATAATCGGTTCTTGTCCTTGTCACTGGGCCACAGTTTCCGCCCCAACTGCTGTAGGTCGAAGATGCACATGGCGAACAACTTGTTGCACCTGCGGATGAGTATGTTCCTGCAGGACAAGGTGTGCAGGATTTTGAAGTTCCACCTGCGGAGTAAGTTCCGGCTGGGCAACTTTGGCACATATAAATAGATTGTTGTCCTTGTGCGTTGGTTGGTATTCCTGCGAGTATGAACGCAGAAGTCGAAATTAAATGCTTTAGTTTCATGTTTTTCCTCCTTAAATTAAACATTCTTTTTCTTGAGGGGTTGCAACTCCTCGTTTGAAGGGTTATCCCCTCCATCATCCGAAGAACCACCACTCCGTCATCCTGAACTTGATTCAGGATCTTTTTCGGGCTTTTAATTTCGTGACTTTCATGCTTAGTTCGAGGCTTAGATTTCCGAGTTTTCCTCAGAAGGTGGGCGGAGAAAAGCATGAAAACCTCCACCCATTTTAAGGGTTTGATTTTGATGTAGACCTGCGAATCTTTACAACCCACCTGTAGCCCACAGAAAACCTTGGTTCCTCGCCTATAGCATAAACAAAAAACCACCCTTTTTTTGATTAGTATATCCTGTTTCAAATTTTTTTGCAACAAGTATTATTTAACCGCTTGTTTTTACAGGGTAATTTCCCTGACCTCAACTTATCAAAAAACTATTTTTTGATCACATCATTT
>JAILLX010000010.1 GCA_024692925.1 bacterium | reverse complement strand
GCATATGCGATATAGGATGGAAACATTACAAATATAAATAAAAGCAACATTGCTCCAAAACTAAATTTTATCGGTAATGTAGGAAGTAAATCAAAACTAAATTTATTCCACAAAGATTCTAAAAACATTAAAACACCTCTTTATTTTTACCTTTTACTTTTAATCTAAATTCTGTTATAATACAAGGGAAAAATAATTAAATGTGGAGAAAATAATGCTAAATCAACAAAAAAAATTATCAGAAGATATGCAAAAAACTATAATAAAAGCAACCGCAAAAATTACGGCTGGTTATTTTAAAAGTAATAAAGTTGAACCTGAAAAAATTACTGATATTATTGAAAATATTTACTCACATCTTATTTCTATTTCTGATAAAACAACAAGTTATACATTAAATCCATTTGTTGATCCAAAGGATTCTGTAAAACCTGATTACATTGTTTGCCTTGAGGATGGTAAAAAACTTAAAATGCTTAAACGTTATCTAAAGGCAAAATATAATATGACCGAGGTAGAATATAAGGAAAAATGGGGATTACCAAAGGATTATCCAATGGTTGCTCCTAATTATGCAAAAAAGCGTTCTAATTTGGCAAAAAAAAGCGGATTTGGACAAAGATAATAAAAAATTGTGTTTAACATCTTGAAATTTTAAGACAAGTTTACTATATATCTTCGTGTATTAGAAATATCGGGACATTTTGAAAATGGCAAAGGCTGACTATTACGATTTACTTGGTGTCACAAAGGGTGCATCTGATGATGAAATAAAAAAGGCATATCGAAAGATGGCTATGAAGTATCATCCTGACCGTAATCCTGGTGATAAAAATGCTGAGGAAAAATTTAAGGAAATAAACGAAGCGTACGAGGTTTTAAAGGATCCTCAGAAAAAAGCTGCATACGATCAATTTGGTCATTCTGCATTTGAACAAGGAATGGGCGGTGGTGCCGGTCGTGGTGGATTTGGTGCTGGTGGCTTTGACTTTAATTTTGGTGAAGGCGGTGGCTTTTCCGATATTTTCTCTGATATTTTCTCTGATTTTATGGGTGGTGGAAATTCTCGTCGTGGATCAACTCGTAATCGTGGTCAAGATTTAAGATATGATATTGTCATAACATTAGAGGAGGCTTTTAAAGGAGTTTCTAAAACAATACAATTCCGAAGAAATGGAAAGTGTTCACATTGTAATGGAAAGGGTGGCGAGGATAAAACTACTTGTTCCAAATGTCGTGGCAGTGGTGTAATAAATATTCGTCAGGGCTTTTTTATGAGTCAGCAAGTTTGTCCTGAATGTGGTGGTACTGGCTATATAATAAAAAATCCATGCCATTTCTGTAATGGTTCAGGTATAGAAGTCGAAAATAAAACATTGGAAATAAAAATTCCTGCTGGTGTTGATACTGGTACAAAACTTCGTGTAAGTGGAGAAGGGGAAGCTGGACTTGGTGGAAGTCCATCTGGTGATTTATATGTATATGTAATGGTTCGACCAAGCAAGGTTTTTGCTCGTGAAGATAAAAATTTAATTTTAAATGTTCCAATTTCTATTGGTGAAGCTGCCCTTGGTGCAACAATAGAAGTTCCAATTATTGAGGGTGGAAAAGCTGAAGTTCGAATCCCAAAGGGTATTCAAACTGGTGAAAAACTTCGTCTAAAAGGAAAGGGTATGACAGGTATAAATTCATCAACCCGTGGTGATATGTATCTTGATATTACTGTTGAAACTCCGACAAAACTTTCTCCTCGTCAGGAAGAATTACTTCGTGAATTTGAAGAAGAAAGAAAAAAGAACGGAGATTCAAAAAATTTCTTTGATAAAATAAAAGAATGGCTTTAGTTTTTTTATATTATTTCCATAAAATAGTTTGCATATTTTCCTAAACTATGTTAGAATCTCCTACAGAAGAAGGGATAAAATATAAAGTATTTATATCTTTATAGGAGGAAAAATATGAAAAAATCAATGTTTTTGCTTACACTTTTGATGGGTTGTAGTTCACTTAATTATACCTTTGATCAAAGTGGAAAGATGAAATATAACGACCTTACAAAAACAACTGATGAAAAAAGTAAGGCTACTGTTCAAACTGATGAATTATATATGTGTAATAAACAGGGATATACCTACACAAAATATTGTGATAAAAAGGGTTATGTTTTCACCGGAAAGATTCGCAAGGATGATAAACAATACGATATTGTTGATGGTGATGTAAAAGAAGTTATCACGTATGATGAAAAAAATAAGGTATTAAGAAGTTATACAACAAAGGAACCTACTGCTACTGGTTGGGGAATTCACAGTATGAAATCATACTATCCAAACGGATTTTTGAAATCAATGCGTCTTGGTGATGATAGTTATGTAAATTTCTGTGAAAACGAAGATGTTGCTGTTGCAAAAGTTGGTGACAAGTATGTTTTCAAAAAATATACAATCAATGGTATAAAAGAAGCAAATGATTTGTATTGTGCAGTAAGTTCACCTATGGCTGGATGTTTATTCCAAGGAAGAAAAAATATCACAGGAAGGGTTACTGTTCTTAACTGTGCTGGTGAAGTTAAATATGAATTTTCACTTTTGAATGATAAACTTCATGGTGATTTTAATGTTGGTGATTTTAAAACAAGTAATTATAATAATGGTACACTTGTTTCCGATACATTCCATTTGAAAAATGCTCGTACAAATACTTATGTCGATGCTGATAATGTTGAAAAGGAATATAAGTATAATATCAGAAAGGATTCCATCCGTAATGATAAGGTTATAAGTACGGTTTATTCTCTTGATGCGACTGTTGTTGCAATTGCGTGTCATGAACGAAATGGTGAAGAGGATAAAGTGACAACCTATTCAATGCTTTCCCCAAATTGGGATAGTATTGAAAGGGATAATTACAAATGTCCGGAAACAAAATAATATCAAAAATTGAAAATGAAAACACTCTGTCATAAGGCAGGGTGTTTTTTTATTTTAAAAATTTCTTGTCTTTTTAAATATTATTGTAGCATTAAAGTGTGTCGTATGGCAATCCACATAAGACAAACGCATCCACTCTAATATATTTTCCTTTTCAATATTTTATGATTGTACTTCTATCCACAATGGGGTATGGTCGGATGGTTTTTCTTTACCCCTTGGTGAAAGGTCAATACCCGCATCCTTTACAATTTTTTTTGCCTTTTCATTTATCAAAAAATAATCAAGCAAAATTCCGTATCCCTTTTGAAAACATCCACCACGGTATCCAAAATATGTATATGCCTTTTCATTATCAGGATTAAAAATTCGGTATGTATCCGAAAGCCCCAAATCAAAAAGTTTTTTCATTCCATCCCTTGATTCCGGTTGGGTTATGGCATCATCTTCGAATGCCTTTGGATTATAAATTTCACGATCAGTAAGTGCGACATTGAAATCCCCACCTATAATCAATTCTTCGTCATTTTTCATCAAAGATTCAATGTGGTCGTGGAAGTGATTCATCCATTCCTTTTTATACTCAAACTTTTCCGATGGAACCGGATTTCCATTTGGTGCATAAACACTTGCAACACGAATATGTCCATCAATTACCGCCTCAATATATCGTGACTGAGTATCTTCGGGAAATGTAGGAAGCCCACAAACGACATCTTCGATTGAATATTTTGAAAGTATTGCAACACCGTTGTATGATTTTTGTCCGAATACCTTTACACTATATCCTGCATCCTCAAATTCCATATATGGAAAGACATCAGATTCGCATTTTATTTCTTGCATTAAAATAACATCAGGCGAAAATTCCCTTATCCAATCAAGGATATTTAAAAGATGAGCCCTTACAGAATTAACATTGAATGTAGCAATAATCATTTCTATCTCCTTAACGGATATATTAACATAAAAAAATTAAAAATATAATTATTTTTAACCTTTTATCTTTTTTTCATAATGGTCAAGATAACTTTGTTTCAAATTTTTTGTTTCAAAAATAATACAAACATCAAATGTATTAAAATCATAATCAACAAAGATACTTTTACTTACCTTACATCCTACACGAAGGTATCCCTTTATCATAGTAGGAAGCGAAACAAAAGCACGTTTTTCATTTATTTCTTCTTTTGGCATAAGTGGGTAATCAACAGCATTTTTTGTTCTTGCCTCAATTTCCAAGTCACCATCAGCAATATGATTGTAATAAAGGTATGATAATCCTTCACGTGCAGAATTTACATCAGTTCCCAAAAAACTTCCACAACCAAACATCAGTTTTATATCATAATCAAACATATATGCAGCCAAGCCATTCCAAAGCATTTGCATAACAATTTTTGTTCGGAAATCCTT
>JAILLX010000008.1 GCA_024692925.1 bacterium | reverse complement strand
TGTGCTGGTGCCTCATCAATTAAAATAAGTGGATACTTATTAAAATAAAGATAAAGCATATTTGCATAGGCAAGAATTATTGAAATAACAGTTGCCTTTTGTTCACCAGTCGAAGTTTGATCTGCGGTTATATTTTTATCTAAATTTATCGCAGAAAAATCGGAACGATGAACACCTTCCACCGGTGGAGAAAAAGTAAACTTAAATAACTCCCTATTTTCAAATAACGATTTTTTATAAAAATCCTCCACATCAACAGACTTTAAAGTTTTAAGTTTTTCCTCTATTACTCCATCGATATGAATTTGAATTTTTGGGAAAGTATTATCTGAAACTTTTAAAATGTTATTTATTTTTTCTTCAAATTCAATCCTAAGTGCGGCAATGGAAACACCCTTTTCAACAATTTCTTGTTCAATTGCATCAAGCCATTTTTCATCAACTTTGTGGGATTTCAAAACCTTTGCCCTTTGTTTTAAAAGGTTCGAATATTGATTAAGTGCAACACCATAAAATGGATAAAAATTTGAAATAAGGTTATCAAGAAATTTTCTTCGTTCACCAGTTGCTTCGGAAAAAAGCCTATCCATAAATGGTGTAATCCAAATAACCCTGATATAATCCTGTAAATCACCAATTGTGATGTTTGAATCATTTGCAATAATTTGTCGCTTTTCAACAATATCTTCATCATCAGAAATGCTTTGCTTATCAGCATAATTATATGATAAACCAAGGTTGAATGTATCATCACTTTCAATTTGACTTGAAATAGTAAAGATAGAATTAGAACTTCCTATCTTCCCAAGTTGAGCAAGTTTTGCCTTTCTGAATGGCCCAGATTGAGAAAGCATTGAAATTGCCTCTAGTATATTAGTTTTTCCTGCACCATTTTCACCGGTAATAATGATATTTTTTGACATATTCGTATCAATTCTTAATTTTTCATAAGAACGATAATTTGTTAAAACAAGTCTTTTTATAAAATACGAATTTTGCATTATAGTTTATGTGTCTGTTGTAGTATTCCACCAATCCTTAGTGGTTCAATATTTTTTGCAAGTCCAGTTTTATCATCTGTTTCAATAATTACACCACAGATGGTTGCTTCACCTTCGGCTGGTTCAAGATGATTTCGTATGGTACTATCAAAAAATCTATCAATTGAAGCCTGTTTTTTCATACCAATTGAGGAATCATAATCGCCACACATACCAGCATCAGACTGGAATGCAGTTCCGTTTGGTAAAATATGGGCATCGCCAGTTGGAATATGGGTATGAGTTCCAACAACCGCACTTACCCTTCCATCAACATAATTTGCCAAAGACATTTTCTCGCTTGTTGCTTCGGCGTGCATATCAATAAATATTGCATCGACATCAACACCAAGTTTGTATTTTTTTAAAATTTCAGTAATTGCAATAAATGGATTATCAAGATTTTCCCTTTCAATAAAAAGAGTTCCAAGTAAATTAACGACTAAAACTTTTTTACCATTGTTTGATGTAAATACCTTTGCCCCGATCCCATCATTGTATTTATTATAATTTGCAGGGCGAAGTATACGGTTTTCCTCTTGTAAATAAGGTTTTATTGTCATCTGGTCCCAAATGTGGTCGCCAGTTGTAAGTACATCTATTTGATGAGCAAAAAATTTTTCTGAAACACTTGGGTTAATACCAAAACCGTGTGCAGAATTTTCGGCATTAACAATTGTAAAATCGATTTTAAGTTTTGATACTATACTATCGATTTTAGAAAGGACCTGTTTCCTTCCTGATCTTCCGACAACATCACCAAGAAATAAAATTCTCATAATCTTCTTTCATTTGTTTTTGTTTTATTTTAATCAAAACAACAAATATTTACAATAAAAAAATATCCCCCAAAAATTAAGGGGGATACAATTTCTTTAAAAATAATAAAGATATTATTCATCCTTTGAAATTGCTTCTACAGGGCAATTTTCAGCACATGTTGCACAATCAACACATTTTGCAGGATCAATTTCATATCCACCATCTTTGAATGCAACAGCAGATTGTGGGCAAATAGCCTCACATTGACCACAAGTTATACAAACATCTTTATTTATTTTATAAGCCATTTTTTAAACTCCTTTTAAGTTTTATTAAGTTTGCTTTTGCAAGTATGCCAAAAATAGGAATATTTTGCAAGTATTTTTTATTATTCCCTATTATTACCCATAATATTTAAAAGAGCAGTAAATATATTCAAAAATGATAAATACAAATTTAAAGCACAAAATACAGCTAATTTATCGGATGTTTCACCGTATCCACCAAAGTTTGAATAAATATATTTTATTTGTTGTGTTTCGTATGCAACTAGTGCAGTAAAAATTAAAACTACGGCATAGGAGAACCAAATTCCAACTCCGCCAAAGAAAATACTAAATAATGATACAAGGAATAATCCCCATACTGCCATAATTAAGAAACTTCCCATACCAAGTAAATCTTTGTCTGTAATATAACCATAGATGGACATACTTCCAAACAAAATTGCAGTTAAGAAAAATGCCTGAAATGCATTATGAACACCAGCATATAAGACCAATAATGAAATGGATGCACCTTCAAGTCCCGCAATGGTGAAAAGTCCGATTTTCGAACCCTTTGCACCTATGGTACGACTGAAACTCATATATAAGATAATGAAAAGTGGTGACCACGCAACAAGTGTACCAAGTCCGGTATATCCAACAATACCAGCTTCGGATACCCTTAAAAATAAACTAATAAGTCCAGTTCTTAATATAAGGTATGATATAACAGCAGTTAAACCCAAACTTGTCATCATATAATTAAAAACTTTGCGAGTATAAGCCTTTAACCCTTCGTTTCCAACAACCTTTTCCTTTTTTGTGTCGTAAACGTATTCAAAATCCCTTGTATGCATAGTATTTCTCCTTTCATTACTATGTTGTTAATATATTTTATATATAGTGGAAAGTAAAAAATAATTCAAGGATAAAAGTCTAACTTATTGAAAAGAGTCTATTTTTCAAAAATCAAGAAAAATTTTTCCAAAAATTTGTATTTTTGTGCTTTTTTTAATCTAAAAATTATGCTATACTTGGTTTTGAGAGAAAATGAGGAAGGGAATGACTAATAAGTTAGAACTCAACAAGATTATTTTAGGTGATTGCATAGCTGAGCTACAAAAACTTCCATCGAAATCGGTGGATATGGTTTTTGCGGACCCACCATATAATCTTCAACTAAATAATCCATTGGTACGTCCTGATAATACCACTGTTGATGGTGTTAATGATTATTGGGATAAGTTTGAAAGTATGAGTTCATACGATGACTTCTCTTTCAAATGGCTTAATGAAGTTAAACGAGTTATGAAGGATAATGCTACGATTTGGGTTATCGGTTCATACCATAATATTTTCCGTGTTGGTACTGTACTTCAAAATCTTGGGTTTTGGATTTTGAATGATATTGTTTGGATTAAAAATAATCCTATGCCTAATTTTAAGGGGACAAGGTTTACCAATGCACATGAAACACTTATTTGGGCGTCAAAGTCTGATACTGCAAAATATACATTTAATTATGAGGCAATGAAGGCTTTGAACGATGATTTGCAAATGCGTTCAGATTGGAATTTACCAATTTGTACCGGCAATGAAAGAGTCAAGGATGAAAACGGTGAAAAACTTCACTCTACACAAAAACCAGAAGCTCTTCTTCATCGTGTAATTCTTTCATCAACAAAACCTGGGGATGTGATATTGGATCCGTTTTTTGGAAGTGGCACAACCGGTGCAGTTGCAAAAAAACTTGGTCGAAACTTTGTTGGAATTGAACGTGATAAAAAATATGTTGCTGGGGCAAAGAAACGCATTGATGCAATTACAAAAGACAGTGTAATCGAAACAACGGAAAAGAAAAAATTTGTACGTGTCCCATTTGGTAATCTTATTGAATATGGTGTTCTTAATCCTGGGGATACACTTACTGATGAAAAGGGAAGATTTAAGGCACAGGTTCTTGCTGATGGAAGTATCAAATCTGATAATCTTCATGGTTCAATTCATCAGGTTGCTGCACAATTACAAAACTTTCCATCGTGTAATGGTTGGAAATTCTGGCATGTGGAAAAGAAAAAAGGTGGCAAACTTATTGATGATTTAAGGCAAGAGTTCATCGATAAAATGGGACTTCAATAAAAAAAATTAACCCCCTCATCTGAGGGGGTGTTTTTATTTTATTCTAACATAATAATAACGATATTCATCGGAACAACCACTTGCAACATATGATGCACCGGCGGCGGCGGCCTCATGATCATAATCGCAAACTGTTCTAATATACTCTTTTTCTGTTTTAAATAGTTCATATGTGGCATAACAACCTGTTGGTCCACATAATTTTTCGATTGAAAAATTCCAACCTGAATAAGTATCGCTCGAGCCACAACGAAATACTATATCTGAAGATCTATATGTATTAAAGGAATCACCACTACAACGATTTGAATTATCATACGAACATGTTGTAGGACTACTAATACTACCGTAACAATATTCTCCTCTAATCGAAGTTATTTGAACATAACATTTGCCACCATACTCCCAATATCCGCTATCGCATTTCCATGAACAACCAGAAGTCCACGATGCATGGTCAGGTTTACCAGTACATGCGGTACAACTACTTGCTCCGACAGATGATGAGTAAGTTCCCGCTGAACAAGTTTTGCATCCGTGGACTCCGTCACTGTAGGTACCGGCTGGACACGCCTTACAATTGAACCATTTTTGAGCTTGGGCGTTGGCTGAAACCCCTAAAATAAACGCCGTCGAAATGAAATATTTAAGTTTCATGTTTTCCTCCTTTATTAAACATTTTTT
>JAILLX010000007.1 GCA_024692925.1 bacterium | reverse complement strand
TGTGCTGGTGCCTCATCAATTAAAATAAGTGGATACTTATTTTAATTGATGAGGCACCAGCACATCTTGATGATATAAAAACAATGGAGTTGTTTAAAGAACTTGAAAAACTTCCAACTCAGGTTTGGATGACCGGAATCTTAAAATCTGATTTTGTTTTTTTCAAAGATAAAAATTCTCTTTTTATAGAAATAGAAAATTCTCAAATTAAATAGATTTTGCCACTTTACCTTATCAAAAAAATATGTTATACTCAAAATATGAGGGAAAGGGAAAATGGTATTTCTTAAAAAAGTATTCGAAGATAAAAACGATGGCGAACATCAAAAGGCCGCCCGTTGGCTTATGTTTGCATACATAATTTCAGGATTACTTTTATGGGGTGTTCTGATTATGATTTTCCCTATTTCAAATTGGGTTAATAATGGTTTTGATACATCAGTATTTCATTCTGCAAAGATGCAAAGATATTTTCAAAATATTTTTAAAACATCCGGCTTTTATGTTTTATTGGAGTATTATAAATGGATTATGGCTTATATAAGTGGTCATACGACAACAATTATTCCTGCAATACCTCTTATGGCGATACCTGTTGCTCTTGTTATAATTGATGGTTCCAATCCATACGATATAACATCAACACCAAATGATTGGTCAAGGGTTGCGGACGAAGCAAAAATTAAAAAGATGAAACTTTGGGATGGATTTATAATTGTTCTTGGTCGATTTAAAAAACGTTTCTTGAAATTAAGTGAAACATTATCTGTTTTGGTTTGTGCTCCTCCTGGAACTGGTAAAACTGTTGGTGTTGTTATTCCTACAATTTTTGAATGTGATACTGTAAGTATGATTGTAAACGATCCAAAACCTGAACTTTGTTATATTACAAGTGGATACCGTGCAAAAATTGGACCTGTGTTCATTATGAATTGGGGAAAGGAAGATGAACCGGAAAAGGGAATATATTATCCATCATGGAATCCTTTATCACCTGGAACTATTCCGCCACAGGGACCAGATAGGGATATGTATATTGATAGTATGGTTAATGTTTTTGTTCAGGATCCTGCTGGTTCATCGGCTGATCCTCACTGGTCAAAAACTGGTCGAAATGCTCTTTCTGGATTTATGCACTACATAGTTTCAAAATGTGAACGTGCAACAGCAAGTGATTATTTTTACTCTCGACTTTCTAATGGAGAGTTTAATGCACAGGATGCTGCAAGTTTGGAAAAATATTATACTTCTATGAATGATAGTTATGCCATGGGTGCATTGACACTTCTTCGTGAAGGAAAGATTAACAAGGATAATTATGTTCCTGTTGGTACATGGGCTGATATTCCAAAGGAATGGATTGGACATGAGGCAAATATTCCAATGCTCCTTGATTGGATGAGTGAAGCTCAGGTTCATATTTCCGAGGACATAAGGCAACGAAAAGAGCAGGGTGATCAAATGGCTGCCCTTGCTGATCCTATGAAAGAAATGCTTGAAAATGCAGTTATGGAAGCACGTCGTTACGGATATTCTCATCGTGCAGTTTTGGAAATGACACAGCTTGCTAACACGCCGGATAAGGAACGAGGATCTATTCTTTCCACTGGTTTAACTGGTATCGGTATTTTTAAAAACCAAGCTGTGCGTCAAAGAACTTCGCATAGTGATTTCAGTTTCAAAGATTTACGTGGTATGCTTGATCCAACTGATGGAAAGATTAAGCCAGTCACAATTTATCTATCTGTTAATCAAACTGATGCTCGGGCATTGAATGTTATTACCGGTGTGTTTGTTGAATTGATGTCAAACTATCTTATCTCTACCCCACCAGGAAAGGAATTACCAAACGGGGAAAAGGCGGGACCATGTCCAACACTTTTTGTGCTTGATGAGTTCCCTCAAATGCCAAAATTAAATGCTGTTATTGATGGACCTGCGGTTGGTCGTGGTCAAAAGGTTTCATATCTTTTAATTGCTCAGGATTTGGGGCAGATAGAAGCTGGCTATGGTCGTGAACACGTTGAAACTTTGATGTCAACAACTGCGGCAAAAATTTTGCTTACCCAAAACAATGAAAACACGGCAAAGCGTTTTTCTGAAATTATGGGTAAAACTGATATCGCCGAAACTACATATAAAAATGGAACAAATGTTAATGCCTTTAAACGAGATGCCGAAGTAAAAGTTGGGCATAAAAATCTTTTCTCTAGCAGTAAGATTATGATGCTTGGTGAAGAAAAACAAATCGTTATTATGCAAGGATTTGTTCGTTATCCTATTGAAGCAGAAAGCCCAAGATATTATAAGGATAAAGGGCTTCTTGCAAAATCGAAAATTCCACCTGCACCGGCTGTGCCTGATTGGTTAAGGAAAAAATAAAAGCACTATTTAAAGTGCTTTTTTTATTTTTATTTTACATCAAATGGCACGGTTTCAAATTCTTGCCCACCATCAGATGTTGGTTTAAGTTGTATTTTTTCTATTTTAAGTTTTGCCTCCCTTAAAACTTCCTCGCAATGATTTTTTAATGCAACACCACGTTCATAAAACTCAACGGACTGTGAAAGTTTTACATCCCCACTTTCCATTTTTTTTATTATTGTTTCAAGCTCAGCAAGGCTTTCTTCAAAACTTAAATTTTTAATATCTTCAAACATTATGCATTCTCACTTCCAAACCAAAGAGAAATTTCATATTTTGCTTCATCCGGTTCACCACTTGCATGAATAAGGTTGTGAACTGGTCTGTGTTCACCATTTGCAATATCAGATGAATCAATCGAAAATCTTCCACGAATAGTTGATGGGTCAGCACTTGATGGTATAGTATTTCCGCACATCTTTCTTACATTTTTAATTGCATTATTTCCTTCTAATACCATCGCAAGTACAGGGCCAGATGTCATATAATCAACAAGCCATTTTTTAACAGTTTTTCCAATTGATAATGGATCATCAGTACCCATTACATCCTTTATATCAAGGCCAAGTTCCTTAAAATTATCAATGGATTTATTTCCAACAGAAATATACCACTTGTTATTACTTGGATAATGTCTTTCCAAAAGTTCCTTTGGTGCAACAGTCATTTTTGTTGCTATAATATTAAATCCAGCTTCTTCAAATATGGAAATAATTTTTCCGCAAAGCTTTCTTTTTACTGCATCAGGTTTTAAAATAACAAGTGTTCTTTCTATCATAATAATCTCCTTTCTTATTCAACTCATATCATTATAAAATAGGCAAAGGTAAAAGGCAACAAATTAAAGTAAAAAAGTTCCTTGCAAAAATTATATATTATTTGTAATATAATCCTACTATGGCAGAAGTTTTAAGAGAAATAGTTTTTGATACCGAAACAACCGGATTTAATTATTCCGGAGATGACAGACTTGTCGAAATTGGTTGTGTTGAAATGATAAATCATACTCCAACCGGAAAAACTTTTCATTGCTATATCAATCCTGAACGTGAAGTTCCAGAAGCGGTTGTAAAGGTTCACGGGTTGACTACGGAATTTTTGTCTGATAAACCAAAATTCGCCGAAATTGCTGAGGATTTTGTTAAATTTATTGGTGATGCAAAGTTGGTTGCGCACAATGCTGTGTTCGATATTAACTTTATAAATGCCGAATTCCGCCGTCTTGGTATGCCAGAGGTTTCATGGGATAGAATGGTTGATACCCTTGCTATTTCACGAAAGAAAAATCCACATCTTGCAAAGCATAGCTTGGATGCACTTTGTGTCCGTTATGGTATTGATAATTCCAATCGTGATTTGCATGGTGCTCTTCTTGATGCCAGACTTCTTGCCGAAGTTTATATTGAACTTCTTGGTGGAAAAGAGGTTGATTTCTTTAAAAACCAAGATGTAAGTATGGAAACTGCTTCTATTTCAACAGATACACCTGTTATAATAAAACATGGCGAATTTCATCAATCCCGTCATTTCCATGCAACAGAGGATGAAATTTCTGTACATACGGAATTTATCCACAATTTTAAACTTGGAAAAAATAAAAAGACCGGCGAAGCATATAATCTTGTTTGGGAAAATAATTGTGATACAACAACTTCTTCTTAACAAAATTAAAGTAAAAATAAAATGATAACTGTAGATGATATTTTAAAATATGTTAAAGGTCGTTATAATACTGTACCCGAAGAACTTTGGCAAAATCCACGACATTATATAGTACTTCGTAAAAATGAAAGCCAAAAGTGGTACGCATTTATTGGATATGTTAATGGCACAAAAATTGGTTTAAATAGTGATGAAGAAATCCTTATTTTAAATGTAAAAGCCGAACCTGATTTTATTAACTTTATTTTATCAGAAGATGGATTTTATCCGGCATATCATATGGATAAGAAAAATTGGGTCTCTGTTGCCTTAGATGGCACTGTTGATGATAAAAAAATCTTTAAAATGATAGATAATAGCTATGATTTAACTTAGTCCTATTCTGGTTTTTCAAATTTTTCAATAATCTTTTTTATAAACGGAATTGTTATGCGATGTTTTTCTTCAAATGATAAAAGATCAGCCTGTTCTACCACATACTTTACAGAAACAGTATCACGTGGAATATGTTTTACTATATATTCAATTACATCAGGTGCAACAATGATATCCCTTTCCAAAAATTGTTTCACCAAAAGAGATTTTAAAAACTCATCATCCGGAGAATAAATGTGGGCAACAGGAAAACTTTGAAGTCGTGTTTTTAAATCAATAATCTTAAATTGAATAGATGAAAAAGAAATTTCAGTTGTAAGTAAAAGTTTTGTATTACATTCTTGTGCATAATTTATTACATGAAACAAATTTTCTTCTGCATCAAAATTTCCAATAATTTCATCAATATTTTCTATTACTAACGAAGAATTAATTGGGACAATATCAGAAAAAAGTTCATCAGATAATTCTTTTGCATCATAAACTTTTGCACCTGTTTTTTCACTGAAAAGCCAAGATAAATGCGTCTTCCCAGATGATTTTGGACCCAAAATTACAACAGCAAAATTATTGTTCCAATCAGGATATAAATCAATCCACTCAACAGCCTCTGTATTACAAGGAGAAACCAAAAAATCTTCTCTGCCTAAAAGACGTCTATGCTCCAAAAGAAGAGAAAGTTGTTGCATATTTACCTCTTAATAATTAAATATTCGCCTTTATTTTCAACACTTAAATTAAGAGATGATAGTGCAGAAATAACAGAACTTAAATCGTAATTATATTTTATTTTAAGTTGAACTCTATTGTGCTTAATTGCCTGTACCTCCATATTTTTAAATACAGAAAGTTTTGAAAGTTTTTTTTCTAACTCCAACCAATCAGAAAGGGAATATACTGGAATAAGCAAAGAAATATATTCGCTATTGTTATGTGTCATCGCAATTTTATAAGAGTCGTTTAAAATTTTTGAAATAGCCTGTGGTACAGAAAAATATGAATCTGCAATAACTTCTTCATCTATTCCGAAAAGTTTATCCTTAAGTTTTATGGTATAATTTCCATTTGAATTCGACATCGTACTTATAATCACGACATTATTTACATTCGGAATAACAGATTGAAATTTCAAAATATCAGCCTCATCAACATTGAATTTAAAGTTAGAGGATAAATAACTTGTCATAGGAATAATGTTTTCTTTATCAAGATTATTCATAAAATCGAAATCATTACTTCCCTTAAAAATAACCAATGTAGAAGGAGGAATATCAGAAACTATATTTAACTCTTGATTTTTAAGATATTCGGTCATAATACCTTTATTTATCTGAATATTAACATCAGCACTGTACGAAGAAGATGTAGTTTTTTCATTGTTAAGTTTCAAACTTTGAACAAATTTTTCCATATTATAACTGTCTGGCATAGAAACTTTCCCTAAATCTTCAGAAACAAGCAATCTTGCCAAAACTATGTTAAAAGCTTTTGTCTTAGCTTCTTCTAACGCCTGTTTTTTTGCGGCACTTGATGATATAGAATTAGAGGATACCTTTATGTTGTTAACCATATAAAAGTTTTTAATTTCAAAAGAAAAAACCTGTGTAGGAAATAACATAAATAACAATATAAAAAAGACTTTCTTAATAAAAACATCCTTAAAACTTTTTATTGCCACAAAGTATATAACAAAAACACAAAATTTCAACCTAAATTTATAAATATCTGGTAATAGCTTCTTCAACGATATTTATATCATCAGTAGGTTCAAATCTTTTCACAACATTTCCGCTTTTATCAACTAAAAATTTAGTGAAATTCCACTTAATGTCATCATTTTTTTCATAATCGGGATCCATTTTCAAAAGTACTTCGTGCATCATAGCCCCAGATTTTGAATTCAAATCAAATCCATTAAATTTTTGCTGGGATTTTAAGTATTTAAAAAGTCCAGATTGATTTTCCCCATTAACATCAATCTTTGCAAATTGTGGAAAGGTCACACCAAACCTAGCCGAACAAAATGTTGCAATTTCCTTTTCTGTTCCAGGAGCCTGATGTCCAAATTGATTGCATGGAAAATCCAAAATTTCCAATCCCTTAGATGAATATTTATCATAAAGTTGTTGTAAATTAGTATATTGAGGTGTAAATCCACATTCTGTCGCTGTATTAACAATAAGCAATACTTTTCCAGAATATTTTTCAAGTTTTTCATCAATTCCGGTAATATTTTTAACAATAAAATCATAAATATTCATTTTGTATCTCCTCTACATCCAATGCAAAATTATCCAGTTCATTTTTCCCTGTTATCATTGGCATTATAGATTTTATAATAAAACAATGTTCATTATCAAGAATTTTATCACCAATCTTAGGAACAAATCCCAGTTCCAAAGAATTTAATAATATAAAAATACTATTATTATAGTGTGAGGCAATTACATCTTTAGTAATATTTTCTTTTTTAAGTTGCATAGTTCTAAACATGGCATTTTCCCAGATAAAAATTCAAATAAAGTTTAAATTCATAAAATCAAAAAGTCAAGAACAAAATGAAAACATTTTGCAACCGTAGAGAATTTGTGGGGTTCAAAGGGGGGTGTGAATATAACAATAATAAAAAACCACCCTTTTTTTGATTAGTATATCCTGTTTCAATTTTTTTTGCAACAAGTATTATCTAACAACTTGTTTTTACAGGGGAATTTCTTCAATCTCAACTTATCAAAAAACTATTTTTTGATTACATCATTTTATCGGTGGTTTTTTGTTTATGCTATAGGCGATGAACCAAGGTTTTCTGTGGGCTACGGACGTGTCGCAAAGATTCGCGAGCCTACGTCAAAATCAAACCCTTAAAATGGGTGGGGTTTTAATGCTTTACTCCACTCTCCTTAAAAGAACTAGCCACGAAAAAATGTTTAATAAAGGAGGAAAACATGAAACTTAAATATTTCATTTCGACGGCGTTTATTTTAGG
>JAILLX010000070.1 GCA_024692925.1 bacterium | reverse complement strand
TGCTGATTTATCAGGTCCAACAGTTGTAAAAAATAAAAATACAAAGGAAATTACATCTGAAAATTTTGATGGAAATTTCATACATTACGGTATCCGTGAACACGAAATGTCTGCATGTATGAATGGACTTTCTCTTTCTGGGATAAAGCCTTTCGGCTCAACATTTTTTACATTTTTTGACTATCTTAAACCAGCATTAAGACTTTCTGCTCTTATGAAACAAGGCGTTGTTTATGTATTTACGCACGATAGTTTCTTTATCGGAGAAGATGGTCCAACACATCAACCAATCGAACATTTGGCAAGTCTTCGTGCTACACCAAATATAAATGTAATTCGTCCAGCCGATGCCATAGAGGCAACCGAAGCATGGCAAATTGCAATTACGGAAAATTCAAAACCAACCGTACTTTTATTTTCTCGTCAATCAGCACCATTATTAAGGGATGATGCTACAACAGAAAATAAAGTATCAAAGGGTGCATATATAATAAGTGACTTTGCAAAAGGTAAAGAAAAACTTATGACAATAATTGCAACAGGAACCGAAGTCGCAACCGCAATAGAAGTTCAAAAATTACTTCTTGAAAAACACAATATAAATGCATGTGTAGTTTCTATGCCATCAATGAATTTATTCGAAGAACAATCTGATGAATATAAATCTGAAATAATTGATGATGAAACAATAACAGTTTCAATAGAGGCAGGTTCAACATTTGGTTGGGCAAAATATGCAGAAATAAATATTGGGCTTGATTCGTTCGGCGCATCTGCTCCGGCAAAAGATCTGCAAACAAAATTTGGTTTCACACCCGAACAAATCACAGAAAAAATATTAAACGAAATAAAATAAAAAAACTCCCCGCCAAAATGACGGGGATATTTTATTTTTCAAAAACAAATTTCATAACGTGAGAATACATCCTAGATTTTATTGGATAAAACAATTCTGGATTATCCCTATACATTATTGCAAAAGTTGCCTGTTCTATTGCAGGGACATGAGCCAATCTTAAACGTTTCAATGTATCATTGTAAACGGAATATATTTTTTTCCAATTCTTCTTATGCACACAAAAAATCGGGCCATAACATTCAATAGTTTTAAAAGGCATAAACGATATATCCAAATCACTTATCTTTTTTAAATTTTTAGCAACAGGATTCATACAAATTTTAAACTTTTTTGTTGTAAGAGAAATTTTGCCATACCAATCCTTCCAAAATGTAGTATACGCCCTACGTAAACAACCACAATCAATCCAAAAGAAATAATTTGTATTAAAAGGATTTTCCTTTATCACTCTGTCAATAAAATGCATTTTTGCTAAAAGTAATGCTGTATAAATAGCTTGAACATCCGGATAATTGAGATTAAGGCTATAAACACTATATTCCTTCTTATATTTCGGATGTTTAGCAATAGCTTCCTCTATAAACTTCTGATATTTAGAAGCCAACTTCATATCCTGAATATTTTTATAACTATGTAAATTTATAGCATAAACCTTTTTCGTAAGATTATTTTCTTCCAAAAACTGATATGTTGTATCATCACAAAATACCACAACCTTTTCAAAATTATTACAAAGCCTTCTCAATGGTTCAAGATAAGCTTTATCAAAATTCTTCTTAACATTTGACTGTTTCATCTGTCCCAGATTTTCCAATTTAAAACACATAGTCACAAATGTCGCATCAATTTTTTTTGAATAAGGTTTATAATTCAAATAACGAACTGCATGACGCCAATTTTTCTTTGGCAAAAAGAATTGAAGTATTCTAGAAAAACAATTTAAAAATCTTCTATAAATTGAAATAAACATTTTTCCTCCTATTTAATTCTTCAAAGTACAAAAAAACGTACCTTTTTTTGACAATATATCTTGATAATTTAATATTTTCAAGGAAAATAATCTAACTATTTCAATATATTGACTTTTTTCCAATTTTTAAAAGTTTATTAAAAAGTGATCAAAAAAAGGTACATTTTATATAAAAAAACTCCCCGCCAAAATGACGGGGATATTTTTTTACACTCTGACAAATTATTGACGAGAGTAGAATTCCACAACCAAATTTGGTTCCATCTTTACAGGATATGGAACTTCTTCAAGTGTAGGAATACGAACGAAAGTTGCTTCATATTTATCATTTACAGAAACATAATCAGGAACTTCACGTTCTTTATTATTTTTAGCTTGAACAACCATAGGGATGTTTCTTGCATTTTCTTTCAAAGTCACTACATCACCAACTTTTACTTGATATGATGGAATGTTTACACGTTTACCATTAACCAAGATATGTCCATGGCTTACAATTTGACGAGCAGCAAAAACTGTTGGTACAAAATTTGCACGATAAACAATTGCATCAAGTCTTGATTCAAGTTGTGCAATAATTTCACTTGCTGTATCACCAGTTCTACGCATAGCTTCATCATAGTATGAACGGAATTTCTTTTCAGAAATATTTCCATAATAACCTTTCAAAAGCTGTTTAGCTGACAACTGAGTACCATAGTCAGTTCTTTTTGAATGAGCAACTGGACCATGTTGTCCTGGTTTATACTTTCTTTTGTTAACAGGTGATTTTGCCCTTCCCCATGTATTTACACCATAGCGACGGTCAAGTTTGTGTTTAGTTTCTAATCTTTTACTCAAAGTTAGTCTCCTTAAATTATGCCCAAGATGGGCGGTTTATTTTACAAGATAATTGAGCGATTACCTTGGGTTTGTCCGATAGTCCATTCCCATAAAGGGTGGCTGAGAGCCTTATCAAGCGGGAGTCGCTCTACTCAGTTCTACTTTCTCGGTATGCGAAAATTTACATTAAAAATACGAATTTGTCAAGTAAAATCTAATATAAAAGCCACAAAATTCAATCAGTAAACTATTTCTACAAATTTTTATTGACAAATAATTTTAATTTGTTTATATTGCACAAATAACTAAAATAAAAGAGAGTAAAAATGAATAACGAAAAAGAATACGTTTTACAAAAAAGTAAAGAAGAAATAAAAAATCTTTCCAATGAAATGGAAAAAATCACGTATAGTAAAAATACTATGGATAGCCTATTAGGTATAAATTTAGAAATTACACTTAATGCAATACA
>JAILLX010000021.1 GCA_024692925.1 bacterium | reverse complement strand
AACAGATTCTTTTATAAATACAAATATTTCTTCTTGCAATAGGGTGAATTTTTGCCTAAACTTTTATATCATGATAAATATTGAAAATTTAACAGTTTATATGAAATCTCGTCCTCTTCTTGAGGATACTTCGGTCCATATTTCAGATGGGCAAAAAATTGGTATTGTTGGTGTGAATGGTTCCGGTAAATCGACATTGTTTAGGGTATTAAAGGGTGAACTTGAGCCAACATCCGGAAGGGTTAGTTTTTCCTCCAATCAAAAAATTGCATTTGTGGAACAGGAATTTTACGACATTGAAAAAACTGTTTTGGATTTTGTATTAAGTAAGGATAAAGATTTAATGTTGGCAAGGCAAAAATTAACCTCTTGTCAACCAGAAGAATTACCGGAAATTTATGACGAACTTAAACGTCTTGAATCTGATACTGCAGAGGGGCGTGTTTCACGAATTTTATCTGGGCTTGGTTTTACTGAGGATGATTTACAAAAAAAAGTATCCGATTTTTCGGGTGGTTGGCGTATGCGTCTTGCATTGGCTGGTGCACTTTTCAGATATTCAGATATACTTTTGCTTGATGAACCAACAAATCATTTGGATCTAGAGGCATCAATTTGGCTTGAAAATTATTTAAAAAAATATTCGAAAACTCTTCTTATCATAAGCCACGATAGAAATCTTTTAAACAGTATTTGTGATGGTATAATACACTTTGAAAATAAAAAATTGGTTTCTTATTCTGGAAATTATGATAATTTTTATAAAAATTATATTTTAAAGCATGAAAACGAAGAAAAACTTGCAAAAAAACAGGCTGAATTTAAGGCTCATCTTCAATCCTTTGTCGATAGATTTAGGTATAAAGCGACTAAGGCTAAACAGGCACAAAGTCGTTTAAAAATGCTTGATAAATTACAAGATATTTCTGTGACACAACTTGATAAATCTTGTCATTTTGAATTTCCGACATCGCCGGAATTACCGACCCCACTTGTAAAAATTGAAAATGGAAGTGTAGGGTACGGTGATAATATTGTCCTAAATAAAATAAATATAAATATTACCCCACAGGATAGAATTGGAATTTTGGGTAAAAATGGAAATGGAAAGTCGACTTTGGCAAAACTTATTTACGGGGATTTGCAACTTAAAAAAGGTTCAATTAATCGTCAATCGAAATTAAATATTGGATTTTTTACCCAACACCAGATGGAAGAACTTCCGCTTGATATGTCGCCATTTGAGTATATATCCTCCCTTCTTCCACAAAAAAATGAAACAGAGATTCGCTCCATCTTGGGTAATTTTGGAATAAGTGGTGATGTCGCAATTACAAAAATAATGGATCTTTCTGGTGGTGAAAAAAGCAGGGTAGTTTTTACAAAATTATCACTTAATAATCCATCAATTTTGATACTTGATGAACCAACAAATCATTTGGATATACAGGCTCGTGATGCATTAATAGAGGCATTAAATAATTACAGTGGTGCAGTGCTTTTAATCACACATGATTTCAACTTTTTAAATATGGTAGTTGATGATTTATGGCTTGTTGATAATCATACTTGCACAATGTTTAATGGTTCAATGGATGACTATAAAAAACTTCTTTTAAGTAGGGATAATGAGGTAGTAAAAAAGGAAAAATCTTTGCCGGAAAAGGAAGTTGTTAAGACGCAATTACCAAAACCAAAACATAAAAATTTACAAAAATTAGAGGAAGATATTGCCTCTCTTGAACGTGAAAAGTTTGAAATAATTGAAAAACTTCAAACCCAACTTTCTTCTGAGGAGTTAATAAAACTTTCAAAACGGCTTGATGTAATTGAAACAATTCTTCCGATTCGTGAAAATGAATGGTTAAGTTTGCAAGAAGAGTAATTTTTTAATTTTATTGCTTTTTAGCTTACATTGTAATAAAATCTTAACATTAAAAAATAATAAAGTATTTCAGAGGTTAAAATGAGTTATATTGATAAAATTTTTCCAAATCCACTTCCAACAGTCGAAGAAATTGAGGCAAAGTACAAACGCCGTGATTTACCCGAAGGGGCAAAGGTGACTCGTGTTGCACCAAGTCCAACTGGATTTATGCATATTGGCGGAATTTATACTGCCCTTATTTGTGAACGTGTTGCCCATCAATCAAACGGTGTTTTCTTCCTTCGTATTGAAGATACTGATACAAAAAGAGAAGTCGAAGGTGCAACTGAACTTATTTGTTCCTCCCTTGCCAATTATGATATAGTTCCTGATGAAGGTTTTGATGCCAAGGGTAATGAAATTGGGCTTTATGCACCATATAAACAAAGTGCCAGAAAGGAAATTTATCAGGCATATATAAAACAAATGCTTCTTGATGGTAGGGCATATCCTTGCTTTGCTACAACCGAAGAATTGGAAGCACTTCATAAAACCCAAGAAACATCAGGTGCAAGACCTGGATATTATGGTCGTTGGGCAAAGTACCGTGATTATCCTGTTGAAAAAATCGAGGAAAAATTGGCTCAAGGAATTCCATTTGTGATTCGTTTCAAAAGTCACGGAAGTTATGATAACAAAATCGTGATTCAGGATGGATTAAAGGGCAAAATCAATTTCCCAGAAAACGATTTGGATATTGTTATAATGAAATCTGATGGTCTTCCAACATACCACTTTGCACACGTAATTGATGACTATTTAATGGGTACAACACATGTGATTCGTGGTGATGAGTGGTTGTCATCACTTCCGCTTCATATCCAACTTTTCAAGGCTATGGGGTTCAAAGTACCTAAATATACACATATTGCTCCTATTCAAAAAATGGATGGCGATTCCCGTCGTAAACTAAGTAAACGTCATGACCCAGAAGCTGATGTCCGTTATTACGATAAGGTTGGTTATCCTCGTGTCGCAGTTATCGAATATCTTTTAAATTTGGTAAATTCAAATTTTGAAGATTGGCGAAGAAATAATCAAACAAAATCATATAAGGAATTTCCTGTATCATTAAATAAACTTTCACCAAGTGGTGCACTTTTCGATTTTGTAAAACTTAATAATATCAGTAAGGAAATAATTTCAAAAATGACAACTGATGAAATTTATTCTGCTGTGTATGATTGGGCAAAGGTTAATGATGTAAACCTTCTTTCGTTAATGGATGCAAATTCCGATTATGTAAAGGCTATTTTATCCATTGAACGTACCGGTGCAAAAAATGCACGAAAGGATATTGCAAAATATTCTGATGTTCCTGCGGAAATTGAATATTTCTTTGATGATAAATTTGCTCTTTCGGATGAAGCAAAAAATGAAATCCGTTCAATAAAAAATTATCGTGAAATAGTAAATGCTTATATTCCAATGTTTAATGAAAATGATTCAAAGGATATATGGTTTGCAAAAATGTTGCAACTTGCAGAACAGTTTAATTTTGCAAAAAATGGAAAGGAATATAAGGCAAATCCTGATGCCTTTAACGGTGATATTTCCACATTGGTAAAAATTTTCCGTATTTTAATTACCGGTAAAACTCAAACACCTGACCTAAGCGAAATTCAACATGTTATGGGTGAAAAAAGAGTTCTTGCTCGATTAAACGAAGTTAATAATATTTAAGGAAAAGTGGATTATGAAAAAATTTTTTGCATATATGATTTCTTCTCTTTTTGGTGTAGGGTTCATCCCATTTGCATCTGGTACATTTGGTTCATTTGCAAGTTTTGTTTTCATAATTCCACTTGCTTATTTTTACGGAATTTATGGTGTGTTATCTTTATTTGGATTAAGTTTTTTCCTTGGTTTTATTTCCAGTCGTGTTGTGCTTCGCTATACTGAACATGACCCAAGTTTGATTGTGATTGATGAAACTGCGGGGCAAACAATTACATTTATTTTTATCGCTGGTATGTTAAGCCATAGCTTTTCATATTGGTATTTGTATCTTTTGGGATTTATACTTTTCCGCCTTTTTGACATTACCAAGCCATCGATTATTGGTTGGGTTGACCAAAAGGTTGAAAATGCCTTTGGTGTGATGTTGGATGATGTTTTGGCGGGTATATTTGCCTCTGTTTGTCTTTATCTTTTTACACTTTTTATTTAATAATTTTTATCCCCTCCACCAAAATATCTAACGGAAGTTTTATTATATAAAATACAGTAGAAATAACTTCATCTATAATTTTAAAAAGTACGGATATTGGCCCCCAAACTCTTCTGAAATGTTTTTTAATTTTTGATACAGTTTTTGTGATTTTTTTGTTATTTCTTAGTTGTAAAGACTTCGGAATATTATAACAAATATTACTGTATTTTTTATAGGCA
>JAILLX010000098.1 GCA_024692925.1 bacterium | reverse complement strand
ATCAAAAATTTATAATTACATAACTGCCGGTTTGTTTTTAATTACTGCTGTGTTATTTATTGCAAATATTCATGCATTAAATGGTGTAAAGGACACACAATTTCTTTCTGATAAAACTTATGAAGTTGCAGCAACATTTTTGGCATTTGGTTTGGATACAAACAAAACTATATTTTACAAACAATCTGATATTCCAGAGGTTTTTGAACTAACATCAATCCTTATGAATTATACACCAAAGGGTTTGATGAATCGTGCTCATGCATACAAGGCTATTTTGGAACGTGATGGAAATGATGATAATGTAAATATGGGTTTGTATACATATCCAATTCTTATGGCAGCTGATATTTTGGTGATGAGGTCAGAGGTTGTACCTGTTGGACTTGACCAAAAACAACATATTGAAATTGCTCGTGATATTGCAAATTCATTTAATTCAGTTCACAAGGCACAGGTTTTAACTCTTCCAACTGAATTTATTGAACACCAAGATTCTATCCTTGGGTTGGATGGTCGAAAGATGAGTAAATCATACAATAACACAATTCCATTGTTTACAACCGAGGAAGATACCAAAAAGCGTATTATGAAAATCCCAACCGACAGTCTTCTTCCAACTGATAAAAAGGATGAAAATTGTCTTCTTTATCGTTTGATGAAAATGTTTAATGTGGATGCACAGTATATGCAACATTTCCTTGATGGTGGAATTGGTTATGGTGATGCGAAAAAGGTTTTGGCTGAAACTGTGAATGCATATCTTCGCCCATATCGTGAAAGATATAATGAACTTATGGCTGATAAGTCAAAGATTGATGAAATTCTTGCAATTGGTGCAAAAAAGGCAAGGGCTGTTGCATCAAAAACTTTGTATGATGTAAAGAAAACTCTGGGCTTAGTTTAAGGAGTACTAATGAATAATCTTAAAAATAAAATCGAAGAAATTTTGGTAAAAGCCATTTCTGAATGTGGTATTTCAATTCCCGCTGGGACACAAATTTTGAAAAATTCAGACAGACCTGATTTATCTGATTTTCAATCAAATATCGCAATGGCTTTGGCAAAACAATTGAAAAAAAATCCACGTCAAATTGCAACTGAAATTGTTGAAAAAATTACTAACAAAGATTTAACCGTTTCCATTGACGGTCCTGGGTTCATAAATATTATTGTCGGAAATGATTTTGTATCTAAAATTGTTTCACGTGAAACATTTTCTGCTCATACTATGGATAATCCAAAGAAAATTATAATTGATTACGGTGGCCCAAATGTTGCAAAATCACTTCACGTTGGACATCTTCGTTCAAGTATTATTGGCGAGGCATTAAAAAATCTTGCTCGTTTTATGGGGTATAATGTTATTGGAGATATACACCTTGGCGATTGGGGCCTTCCTATGGGATTGATTATTACATCGATTAAGGAAAATAAAACAAAACTTCCACTTAGTGTTTCCGAATTAAATCCAATTTATCCGGAGGCATCAAAACGTTCCAAAGTTGATGAGTCTTTTATGGCAATTGCACAGGAGGAAACCAAAAAACTTCAAGATGGGGATAAAGAAAATCGTGAAATTTGGAACAGTTTCAAAAAAACTTCTGTTGATGATATAAAAAGAATTTTATCCATTTTAAATGTCGAATTTGATTTGTGGAATGGTGAATCCGATGCACACGAAGATGTTAAATTTTTGGTTGAGGATTTAAGAAAAAATAATTTCACAAAAATGTCCGAAGGTGCCGAAGTTGTTGACCTTTCAAATTATCCATTGAATGGGGCTGATGTTCCACCATTTATTGTTGTAAAATCGAATGGTGCAGTTATGTATGGAATGACTGATCTTGCCACCCTTTACGACAGAATAAAAAGACAGAATGCCGATATTGTTTGGTATGTTGTTGACAGTCGTCAGGCACTTCATTTTCATCAAGTATTTACCACCGCAAAACTTACTGGAATAAAGGGTGATACACAACTTGAACATCTTGGTTTTGGTTCGGTTCTTGGACTTGATGGAAAACCACTTAAAACACGAAATGGTGATAATGTGACATTAGAAGAACTTATTACTTCTACACTTTCCATGGCGAAAAACAGGGTGGATGAAAACGAAAAAACAAAATCTTTAACTGATGTTGAAAAAAATGAAATCGCCCGGGATGTTGGTATCGCGTCATTAAAGTTTGCCGACCTTATAAATCCACGAACAACTGATTATATTTTCAATCTTGAAAAGTTCACAAGTTTCGAGGGAAAAACTGGACCATATATTCTTTATACTGCTGTTCGTATTAAATCCCTTCTTCGTGATATAGAGGATGATTTTGCAAATGCTGATATTATTCTTTCAAACAAAAGTGATAAGGCATTGGCAATGAAACTTTGTGAATTTGATGAAGCAATCGAAAAATCATTTGATGCAAGGGGTGTTCATATATTCGTTCAATATATTTACGAGCTTGCAACAATATTTAATGACTTCTATCAC
>JAILLX010000094.1 GCA_024692925.1 bacterium | reverse complement strand
GGTGTTGTGCAAAAAACATATAAATGCGATCCTGCAATCTCTCCTAATATGAATGAAGTTTATAGATATCTTAAAGGTGAAAGAATAAGATAAAATCAAAAGCCGACTGAAAAGCCGGCTTTTTTATTGATTTTTTCCTTTAATCTAATTTATTTTGTTTAAGCCAGTTATCAACTTTTGCCTTTGTTTTTTCTGGTTCATTTTGTGCTTCGTGTCCATATATTGCAAGTCCACTTAACACATTTGCATTTGTGATATTTTTAATATTTAAAGGAATTGATGAAAGACCGCTTCCTTCATGAGTCACAAACGGAGCAACTGTCTTTCCATCCCAATCATAACTTTCAATAAAGGTATAAAGAGCCATAGGCATATCACCCCACCAAACTGGCGAACCAATAAAGACAGTATCATAATCAGAAAAGTTTTCAACTTTGCCAACTATTTCTGGTCTTAATTTTTGTTCTTGTTCTTTTTTTGCCCTTTTGGTAAGTGGTTCATATTCTGTTGGATAATTATCATTTTTAACCTTTACCTCAAATACATCAGCACCGGTTTGATTAGCAATAATTTCTGCAACTTTTGCAGTATTTCCTTTTTTAACATTTCCAACTGAATATTGGTTTCCAGATTTTGAAAAATATACTACTAATTTTTTATTCATTTTATTTTCCTTTGCCTGAGCATTAAAAGTTAACGTTGTTAAAATACTTGCTAAAAAAATATTTAGTTTTTTCATTTTTTCTTCCCTTATTTAAGATTTTTTTTGAAAAATTCTTCTATTTTATTAAATGGAATTTTTTTCATATTATCATATAAATCTGTGTGATTCGCATTAGGTACTATATAAAGCTCTTTGTTTTTGCCTTTAAGTTTTTTAAATGCATCTTCTGAAAAATAACGACTATGAGCTTTTTCACCATGAATCATCAACACAGGATTTTTGATTGTATCACTGTACGCTAAAATTGGCTGTGTAATCAAAGACAAAGTCGAAGTCATATTCCAACCACGATTTGAACCAACGGAACGTTTATGAAAACCTCTGTCAGTTTTATAATAATTCACATAATCCTTAACAAACTGAGGAGTATCTTTTGATAATTCTTCTGGTTTTGGAAGTGGTGCCGATTTTGCAATAGTGCCAGATTTAGCATCTTTTGTTCTTTGATTATTTAATTCTTCACGCAATTTATATAATTCATCTTTTGACATAGTATCATTATATCCTTTTGCTGAAACTCTGGTCATATCGTACATAGTAGAAGTCACAGTTGCTTTGATTCTAGTATCCATAGCTGCGGCATTTAATCCAAATCCGCCAAAGCCACAAATTCCAATAATACCAATTTTATTTTCATCAACTTGAGGTAGGGTTGTTAAATAATCAACCGCAGCAGAAAAATCTTCTGTGTTTATATCCGGAGATGCCACATCACGAATTTTTCCACCACTTTCACCAGTAAATGATGGGTCAAATGCAAGTGTAATAAATCCACGATTTGCCATTTCTTGAGCATAACGTCCAGATACTTGTTCTTTTACCGCACCAAAAGGCCCACTTACTGCAATAGCAGGAAGTCTTTCAGATTTTTTCAAATTTTTTGGAGTATATAAATCACCAACAAGTTTTACACCATATCTGTTTATAAAAGAAACTTTTTTAACTTTTACATTATCGTTTTTTTCAAATGTTTTGTCCCACTTATTACAGTTGTAAATAAAAAATGCTATTCCGACTATTAATAATATAAGTAATGTATATAATACAGATTTCATTATTGCCTCCTTATTTATTTTTGATTGTTAAACCATCATGAAATGCTTGCCCTACAATATCCCCAATTAAGCGATAGGAGTGTGTCGCACTATCATAAGAGATAATATTCATTTTACCTAAATCAATATGACCTTTTTCGTTTAGTATTGAATCATCAGCAAGAACATTTACAACCTTACCAACTAAACGGTATCCATCATCTTCATCAACTAAATCCAACATTTCACATTCTATTGTCAAAGGATATTCTTCTATAACCGGAGCATCCACAAATTCACTTTTTACTGTGTGAAATCCAGCCTTTTCAATTTTATTCAAATTCTTTCCAGATTCTATACCAAAATAATCAGATTGAACCAAAGTTTCCTTTGTCGCAAAAGCAACGGTAAATGCTTTTTTCAACTTTAAATTTTCAGTTGTTTTATGTTTTGCAAGGTATATTGTAATTTGTTCATAATCTGATTGTATACCCCATGCTGCATTCATTGCATTAGGTACACCATTTTCATCATAAGTTCCAATAATCAAAACAGGCATAGGAGCCATAATCAAATCTTTTTTAATATTTTTCTTTGTCATTTTTA
>JAILLX010000089.1 GCA_024692925.1 bacterium | reverse complement strand
TCTTTCACTATTCTATGATGAACTTGTTCCCCTACGCTCTGCCCTTTTAAAAACTAATGAATTTTTAACAAAAAATGAAGTGTACAGTTTTGAAAGGCTTCAAGAACTTCAAAAATATGCTGAATCTTTAAATAAAAAAATATCGTTCCTTGAAGATAGCATAAAATATCTAAATTCATTAAAAGATAAAAGGCATATTTTTATTCGTATTGAACGCGGATATAACTCAACATTTGGATTTGTAAAATCAAGAATTCAAAATTCCCTTCTTTATATTGCCGAATATATACACATAGTTCTATTATTCGCATTTGCATATTTTTTAATAGTTTTAATAAAAAAGTTATACTCATTAACAAAGACAAAAATAAAAGAAATCAAAAACACTAAAAAGGCACAAAGTTTATACGATAAACAAGAATACAAAATTCCACCAAAATTTTAAAAACAGGAGAGAGAGAAAATGGTAAAAATAATAAAACCTTCATTTGAAATTTTAACACCTATTGATGGTAATGAAATTTTAAAACTTATCGAAATCGCAGGTCGCACTTGCTATAAATCAAATGATTTAATAACAAATGATTCTGCAAAAAATTTCGTTGAAAAGATTGCAAAACGTGGACATGAATCCGTTCTTGAACATTACAACATCACTGTCCGTTTCATCTGTAATCGTGGTTTTACACACGAACTTGTTCGCCACAGACTTGCTGCCTATTCTCAAGAATCAACAAGATATTGCAATTATACAAAAGACAAATTTGGTAATGAAATAACTGTTATAAAACCTGCTGAACTTGTCGAAGGGACAAAGGAATATGAAATTTGGGCCAATGCAATGGCAAATGCAGAAAAATCATATATGGAAATGATGGCAAACGGTTCAAAACCAGAAAATGCACGTGGTGTACTTCCTATTGATATAAAAACAGAAATTGTAATCACAACAAATCTTCGTGAATGGAAACATATTTTCAGCCTAAGGACCTCCCCTGCTGCACACCCAAGTATGCGTGAATTGATGATTCCTTTGGCTCGTGAATTTCAAAAACAAATTCCTGTTGTATTTGATAAAGTTTTTGAAGAAGCATCTTAATTTTTCTATTGATTCTATTTGAATAAATAGATATAATAAAAAGCATAGGAGAGAGAGTTTTAAATGTTAATGAAAAAACATATAGATTTTTTGTTAAAAGGAAGCATTGTTTCTTTTATGCTTTTTTCGTATCCTGCATTTGCGACAATATCTCTTCCTCCACAGGATTATGTTGAAACTATTCGTGCAATTGATTTTTATTCAAATCAGGTAAGTGATAACTTTCTTGCAACACTTGCTAATGAATATAAATCTTATGCCCTTTTCAAGGCAAATTACACTCCTGACTATGATATGGCAAACTATTTTGCGACAAAGGCTTTAAACGCATATCATGGCGAATATGTAAGACCTGAAAATATTTACAAAAGGAATTTACCTTCATCATCCATTGTTGAAATAAGTAATTATTACGAAGATTTAATGCATTTACTTAATACAGATTTGGTTCATCAATACCCTCAACTTATGGCTGAAGCACAGGCAAAATTTGATTGCTGGGTTGACAGTGAGGCAAATGGATTAAGTAAAAAACAATCTGCAACTTGCCAAAGTCGTTTTATAAAAGCAAGAAATCATCTTTTTGCAAAACTAAATAATGATTGTAATTGTAAAAAAACTAAAAAGAAAATTATTACCAAAAAGACTTTATCAAAGTATGATGGAAAAATTCTTCCTATTCCAAAGTGGCCAAATCTTCCTGCTATAACAAATAATCCACCTGTCCCTATTGTAAAACAAACCGTGGTAAAGGAATTAACTATATCAAAAGAGATAAAGGAATCATTGGCAAAAATTGAAAAATCCATCGTGGAGATAAACAAGGCTCTTGCCAACGGTCAAACAAAAACTGATATTGATAATATCAAAAAGGAAATTGCAGAATTAAAGCAATTGCTTGAAAATTCAAATCAAGGGGATTTTGATGAACTTAAAAACAAACTTGCTGATTTAGAAGATAAACTTTCAAATATCACTTGTACCGATGAAAATATTTCTGATACCGAAGAAATCACTGAACCAGAAGATGAAACAGAAACGGTAGAAGAAGAAATGGCAGAAGAAGAACCTGAAGAAATTTTAATAGAAGAATTTTCTGAAACACCAGATGATGAATCCGAGGAAGAAACAGAAGAATATTTTGAAGAAGAGGAAGAACCTGAATTTGAAGTTATTGACGAAGATGAATATGTTGAAATAGAAGTTAATAACGCTCCATCAATTCTACTTCCTTATGAAATTTTCTTTGATTGGAACGATTCCAACGTTGATAAAAAATTCAACAATGCATTGGCTGACATCGCAAACCAAGCAATTCAATCCGGCGAAATAATTGTGATAAAGGGACATACTGATGCAAGTGGCACACCAGCATATAACCAAAAACTTTCAAAAAAACGTGCTGAAAATGTTGGTAAAATAATTATATCTTATGGTGTCCCTCGTGATAAAATTATCCTTCAAGGTGTCGGAAGTACTGAGCCTAAAATAAAAACAAAGGTTGGTGAAAAAAACGCTGAAAATCGTCGTGTTGTAATAAAATAAAAACCTATTGTAAGAAAAATTTTTTTGATATAAACTATCCACAATTTAACAAAACGAAAGGAAGTAAAAATGTCTACATTAAAGACAATTAGTGATATAGAAAATATAAAGGGTAAAAAAGTTGTTGTTCGTGCTGACTTAAATGTCCCAACCGAAGGAACAACTATCACAGATAACAGTCGTATTGAAAGATTCGCTCCTACTGCAAAACTTTTATCAGATAAGGGGGCAAAGGTTATAATCATTACTCACTTTGGTCGTCCAAAGGGTAAAAAATCACCTGAATTTTCTGTTGCATTTATGGTTGAAAGTTTATCATCTGCAATTGGTAAGCCTGTTAAATTCATTGATGATACAATCGGAGAAAAAGTCGAAAATGCAATTTCTTCTATGAATGATGGAGATATTATTCTTCTTGAAAATGTTCGTTTCTATGCCGAAGAAGAAGCAAATGATTCTGAATTTTCAAAAAAACTCGCATCACTTGGTGATGTATATGTAAACGATGCATTTTCTACATCACACCGTGCACATGCCTCAACCGAAGGTATCACAAAATTTTTACCATCATACGCCGGACTTTTGATGGAAGAAGAAATTGACGCATTAACAAAAGCTTTGGAAAATCCTGCACACCCTGCAATTGCAATTGTTGGTGGTTCAAAGGTTTCAACAAAACTTGCTGTACTTGAAAATATAACAAAGAAAGTTGATGCTTTGGTTATTGGTGGTGCAATGGCAAACACATTCTTACTTGCCCAAGGTCACAACATCGGCGCATCAATGGCTGAACCTGATATGACAGATACAGCACTTAAAATCATTGACGAAGCAAAGAAAAACGGTTGCGAAATCATTCTTCCAATTGATGTTTGTGTTGCAAAGGAATTTAAGGCAAATGCTGAAAACAAATTTGTTGGTATTGATGAAGTTGATGGCGATTGGAAAATCTTTGATGTTGGTCCAAAAACTTCAAAAATGCTTGATGAAAAATTCGCAAATGCAAAAACAGTTCTTTGGAATGGACCTCTTGGCGTATTTGAATTAGTACCATTTGACCGTGGAACAAACGAACTTGCAAAAACTGTTGCAAAATTAACTGTTGAGGGAAAACTTACATCTGTTGCAGGTGGCGGTGATACAGTTTCTGCATTAAACAATGCTGGCGTAGAATCCGACTTTTCATACATCTCAACTGCTGGTGGCGCATTCCTTGAATGGTTAGAGGGGAAAGAACTTCCTGCTATTCCACCATTAAGAAAATAATGTAAAAACAATATGTTTCAATCCAGCAGAAAAATTTTTGCTGGATTTTTTTTATTTTGATTGACTTTCTGTTCCCTAAAGTATAAAAATAGAGATTAGGAGAGAGAGAACATGATATATAATTCACTTCCACAAAAAAAGACATCTAACGCATCAAAAAATTTTTCAGTAAGAAATTCAACTCTTTGTAATAGCAAAGAGTTTTTTTATACCTCAAATAATAAAAAGGAGATTTCCGAGGAAGAATACAAAGATGCACTAAATTATATTGAGAATATGGATACAGTTTACTTTTCAATGAATAAAATTGAAAAAAGAATGTATAAAAAGAATTTGGATATTATTAAAGAATACCATTCTCAAATAAAATAATTATAGAAATACCCCTCAATTTATGGTACAATAATATTGTAAATACTAAGGAGGCACCTATGAAATTCAAATTAGTATATGTCGGAGAGGTAAAAATCAATCCCAAAAAACGTAGCCAACATCTACAGGAAATTCGTGATGTTCTTTCACCTCAACTTAAACGACTAACTGAAATTTCTCCGTATAATGAAATAAAATCAAGATTAGAAAAAAAAGGAAAGGCAATAAAAACAGTTGGCGGTGTAAAATTTTTTCCACTTATTACTCCAGACTTAAACTTACTTGCTGAACTTGATATACAAATTCTTCATCCTGAACTTCTTGAAACACCAAGGGCGGATATTGATAACAGAATGAAAACCCTTCTTGATGCATTAAAAAGGCCTCAAAGTTCACACGAAATTTCGGAACATATGAATAAAAAAGATGTTTGTTATACATTGCTTGATGATGATCATTTAGTCACCAAAATGACAATCAATACAAGTCACTTGTTATACAAGGATGCCGTTCCAAAACGAAATCACGATTACGAACTTTTAATAATCATAACCGTAAATATCAAGGCATCAAAAGGAACCCCTGATAACCTTGCTGTGATTGTGTAAAGGATTAAAATGGTTGAATATAAAGTTTTTGTTTTCAAAGAATCTGCTTTTTCTTCTTTAGTATTTGGCAGTGCGATTGTAAATGAAAAAAAATTGGAAAAAGCACTAAATGAATTAGCAAACCAAGGATGGGTTGTAAAATCAATGCAACGTGAACAACATCGAACAGGTTTATTTTTCTCCAGAGAAGCCTTTCTATTTATTTTAGAAAGAAAGATATAAAAAAATTAAAGCACTTGTTTGAATTTTTATTTTTCAAAAAATTTTCCCCACCAAAAGATGGGGAATTTTTTTAAATAAGCGGTGAAATTCTTATCTCAATTCGGTGGTTAAGAAGTTGCCCCTCCCTTGTTGCATTATCAGCAATCCATTGCGACTCCCCCATCCCATTCATAAAGATTCGCTCTGGAATAATATTCCTATCCATAAAATATTTTGCAACACTTATCGCCATATTTTTTGATTTTACAAGATTAGTATAACTTGGACCAACACTTGAAGTATGACCAATAATTTCAATAAAATTTCTATCATTCACCGCCAACAATTTTATGATATTGTCAAGCTGAGGCCTTATCGAACTTATAATATTCATATCTTCATCCAAAATAATATGCGATTGAATAGTAAGGATTATATCATTCCCCGCCATCTGATACGTAATATTTGTTTTTTCCAAATCAGGAATAAGGACATCAAACAAATTATGCATATACCCCCTTGCCTCTGTCAAAGTAAGTGGTTTTATACCAAGTTTTATAAGTGTAGGTTTTTGCACAATCTTGCTTTTTCCTGTCAAAGAAGTTCTGTTTGCCGAAGCATAATTAACAACCGGATTTGCATTTTCCTTTGTATTAGACGAACAAGAAGTAAGTGCAAGTAAAACAACTAACAAAGATATCTTTTTCATTTTTCACTTTCTCCTTTAAAATTCAAAAAAAACTTTCTATAATAACAGTATAAGAATAATTTAGTAAAAAGCAAACAAAAAAGATGATAACACTTGGTATAGAAAGTAGCTGTGATGAAACTGCAATCGCAATAATCAATGACAAGCACGAAATACTTGCCCACCAACTTATTACCCAATATAAGGAACATAGTATTTACGGTGGTGTTGTTCCTGAAATTGCCTCCCGTGCACATCTTGAATATATGGATGTACTTTTAAAACAAGCCTTAGTTGATGCAAAAATCAAAGCAAGCGATATTGATGTATTTTCTGCGGGAATTGGTCCTGGGTTAATTGGAGGTTTGATTGTTGGAGCAAATATGGCAAAGTCTTTGGCATTTGCACTTAATAAACCATTTGTTGGAGTTAATCATCTGGAGGCACACTCCCTTATGCCAATGTTTTTTAATCCAGAACTAAAATTTCCATATTTACTTTTACTTGCCAGTGGCGGTCACACCCAAATTTTAATTGTACATGATGTTGGCAACTATGAACTTCTTGGCACAACAATTGATGATGCCTGTGGTGAATGTTTTGATAAAACTGCAAAAATGCTTGGTTGGGAATATATGGGTGGAAAGGATATTGAGGAATATGCAAAACGCGGAAATCCAAATGCATTCGATTTTCCACGCCCAATGCTTCATTCAAAAGATTTAAACTTTTCATTTTCCGGACTTAAAACATCCGTTCGCCAGACAATTGAAAAAATTGGTGATAGTATGACTGATGAAACAAAGGCTGATATTTGTGCAAGTTTTCAATCTGCAATTTGTGATATAATTGAAAAAAAGATGAAACTTGCCGTAAAAAAAATAAAAAATCTTAGCATAAAACACATTGTCACAAGTGGTGGTGTTGCCCGAAATTCTGCAATCAGAAATGTTCTTGATAAAATTGCAACATCAAATGGAATGAAACTTATTGTTGCCGAACCAAAATATTGTTCCGATAATGGTGTTATGATTGCCTATGCTGGCGAACAAAATTATTTAAAGGGTAAGACTTCTGATTTTTCAGTAATGCCTCGCCCACGTTGGCCATTAGAGGAGTTAAAAAATGAGTGATTTTTTCGATGACATAATTTCCGAAGTTTCACCCCAACCTCAAACAAACACTTTGGGGCCATCTGAAATTCCACAAACTCCACAGGTTGAAAAAGTTTTCACCGTTGCTGAATTTTCAATGGTACTAAAGGAAATTTTAGAAGGTACCTTTAAAAAAATAAAAATAAAGGGCGAAATCCAAGGATTAAAAAAACACTCTTCCGGCACATATTATTTTGATTTAAAAGAAAGCTATGGTGGCAAAGATTATATTTTAAATTGTGTCCTTTGGAAATGGACTAAAATTGATGTAAAATTAGAAGAAGGCTTAGAGGTAGTTTTAACCGGAAAAGTGACCGCATACACCGGACGTTCTTCATATCAAATAACAGTTGAAAATGTCGAAGTCGCCGGCATTGGTGCACTTTTAAAACTTATCGAAGAAAGAAAACAAAAACTTTCAGCCGAAGGTTTATTTGATGAAAAATATAAAAAAACAATTCCCCTATTTCCACAAACAATCGGTGTTGTCACATCACCAACTGGTGCCGTTATACAGGATATAATCCATCGCATAACCGACCGTTGTCCAACACGAATTATTGTTTATCCTGTGGCTGTTCAGGGCGAAGGTGCCGATGTGCAAATAACCGAAGCTATAAACAATTTTAATAAAATCCAAGGAATAAACCGACCTGATGTAATAATTGTTGCACGTGGCGGTGGAAGTGTCCAAGACCTTATGCCATTCAACGAAGAAAATGTTGTCCGTGCCGTTTTTGCATCAACAATTCCTGTTATATCCGCAGTCGGCCACGAAACCGATACAACATTGATTGATTATGTTTCTGATCTGCGTGCCCCAACCCCAACTGGTGCAGCGGAAAAGGCTGTACCTGTACGCTCAGACTTACTCCGTAATATAAAGGAAAAAGAAAACTTTTTAAACACCACAATTTTCCGTATGTTTGAAACATTCGGCCTTAAAATAAAGGGGCTTTCATCCGCCATAAAAAATCCAAAGGATTTTATAATTGATGCAATACAACGACTTGATGATAAAAGTTCAAAATTTGATTTACTCATCTCATCTAAAATAGATTCTCTTTCTGAAAAAATAAATTTTGCATCAAAAATGCTTGAAAGTTATTCTTTTAAAAATGTCCTTAAACGTGGATATTCTATTGTTTGGAATGGTTCTGAATTAATCAGTGATAAAAATGACTTACAAAAACTTTCCACTGCCACAATTGAATTTGCAAACGGAAAGGTCGATATTTTTACAACCCCAACAACCACACCAAAACAAAAAAAGGATAAAAAAGAAGCCCCACAAAATTTGCAGGGCAACTTATTTTAAGAATGTAAAATCAACTCTAAAACAAATCCTAAAATCACACCTATTGCATAAAGCATTCCAAGGATTTTAAAATTTTCTTTTATATCTTTATTCATCTTAAAAAGGACAACCAAACCAACACCTGCACCAACCAAAAGTCCGGATAAAAGTGATGAAACGCTTATCGCTCCACTAAGGTAAAGTTTCGATAAAATCACCGATGCAGCACAATTCGGAATAAGTCCAATTCCCGTTGCAATAAATTTTGAAAATACAAAATGATCGGAAAGAAGCATACTAATTTTTTCCTCCCCAATACCTTCAACCAAACTACCAAAAATAAAACTAACCACAAAAATCAAAAACGAAATTTTCAAGGTATGTTCGATAACTGAATAAAAAATATTTTCCCCACAATGGCAATGCGAACAATTGCAAAATTCCTTTATCTTCAAAGGACTTTTTCTTTTCTTCTTGAAAACCGCATCAAGTAAAACACCAACAACAACTGCACAAATAAACTTTATCAAAAGTAATTCAAATATAAATTCCAATGAAACACCTTCGGATAAAAATATCGGAACCATTTCATCCGATGTTGCAAGGAACACCGCAAACAAAGTTCCGATTGTAATAACCCTTGTCGAATAGAAACTCGAGGCAACCGCACTAAACCCACAATGAGGGAAAAGCCCACAAATTGCACCAAACAAAGGTCCATACTTATTTGATTTTTTAATAATATTTGCCATATTTTTTTGCGAAGTATGTTCCACAAACTCTAAAATTAAATATGCAATAAATAAAAACGGAACAAGATTTAATGTATCAAAAAAACTGTCCTTTACAATATCCCAAATATCAACCATAGAAAACCTCCTAAGAATACAAATATAGGATAGCAAGATTCTTGTTTTAAGTCAATGAAAAGAAAAATCCCCAGCCGAAACTGGGGAAACACATACTGGAAAAACAAATTATTTTTCAACTAGTTCAACTGTTGTACCACTAGATAAGCCTGTAAAAGCTCTTATTTTGTCTATTGTTTTGACAGTTCTAATTTTTATATAACCATCACCACCAGCACCACCTAATTGTAAAGCCTGTCCTTGAGTTCCACCATTTCGTGCACCACCAACTGAACAGTTATCATTTATACCAAGCCCTTTACAACCACCAGCCTCAGCTCTACTACCATTTGCTTTTAATCCATTATATTTAGTTCCAGCAAAACCTCCTAAGGCGACCAAATCCTCATATGAACCTACATCACTTCTATCTATTCCAGAAAGATAAGTTTTTCCACCCGAAGAACCACTTGAACCTCCTTTACCTACAACATAGGTTGCAAGAACAGATTTATCAAGACAAAATGATCCAGTTAACTTTCCACCATGACCACCAAGTTGTCCCCAATTTGCAAATATATTTCTTTTTGTTCCACCACCAGCACCTGCAAGTTCTACAGAATAACAACCTTTATAAAGTTTTATTTTTCCAGTTCCAGGAGTATTAAATACCACATTTACATCCTTAACTTCCTCTTCCTCCTCTTCTTCATCAACATCTATACTATCAACTTTAGTTTGTAACACACTCAACTGTGCCACTAAATTAGTTTCAAGTATATCCATACGACCAAGTAATGTATCTATTTTTTCTTTTAAATCTTCAATATTATCTTTTGATACTTCCGTTGTTGATACAACTTCGGAAGCTGATGTTTTATCATCTACAACATCACTTACCGTTGTTGTCCTTATTGCAGAAGAAGCAACAGCACGTGACGCAGTCGAAGCAGCCCTTTTTGAAGATCTTCCAGTTGAAGCAGCCCTCTTCGATGAACGACTACTTGCTTTCTTTCTTCCCGCTTCTACTTCTAAACTAAAGAAAAGCGATGAAATAATTATCGTAGAAAATAATATTTTTCCTAAATTACTTCCTTGTTTGTTTATTTTACTCATATCCTATCTCCTTTTTTTAAAATAAAACAAAGCCACAAAAGTGACTGGAAGTTAGAAACTACATAGAGATAGTGCGTATTATTTTGCTGAAAGATACTCACAGCATTATTCTACTGCCTTCCAGCCAAAACGCCAGAAAGCGTGTAAAATTTTTGTCCTTACACTGCGGACACTCTATGCGGATTTCTACATCCAAAAATTATAATATCATATATTAGGAAATATTGCAATAAATTATTTCTTTGAGAATTCAATAACCCTGATTATGCCACTTAAATCCTTAAAATATTTTTCAAACTTAAAACCAAATGCCTCAAAAATTTGCTTAACATCATTTTCCTGCCCCTTTCCAAGTTCAAGAAAAATTTTTCCACCACGTTCCAAAATTTCCCAATCATAAATTGCCTGTGAAAGCATACGATATTCATCAAGTCCGTCCCTACCACCGAACAAAGCCTTTCTTGGTTCAAACTTTTTCACATCCTTTGCCAATGTTTTCATATCCGCACCAGTAATATATGGTGGATTAGAAATTATTATATGAAATTTATGCTCGGAAATTTTTCTAGCAGGCTTTCTTTTATGCCAACTTTGTTTGAAAATCACAGCCCTATCATCAAGCGATAAAATTTTTGCATTTTCCTTTGCCGTTTTAACAGCCCCCGATTGAATATCAATACCTATACCAAACGCCTGTTTAAATTCGGAAAGAAGGCTTAAAAGCAAACAGCCACTTCCGGTTCCCATATCCAAAATTTTATATGAAAAATTTTTATCCTTAAACTCCGACTTTACCGCCTCAATCATAGTTTCGCTGTCCGGACGAGGAATAAGAGTTTTTTTCGAAACCTTAAACGGCAACGACCAAAATTCTTTTGATTTTGTAATCTGAGCCACAGGTTCAAAAGCCCCCCTTCTTTTCAAAAGTTTCATATATTGGTGATAAAGTTTTAATGGAATTTCCGCATCAGCATGAGAAACAAGTTCATAACTTTCCATTCCCAAAACAAACGAAAGTAAAACCTTTGCATCCAAATCAAAGCTTTCAATCCCAGCCTCCTTTAGAAAAGATTTACCGGTCTTCAAAGTTTCTTCTATACTATGTGCTTTACAAATATCAATCATAAAAATATGATGACATAAATATTTCAATATTTCCACAAGTAGATGTTCCTAATTACTTTATTGAAAGCAAATACTCGGTTGCTTCCATCGCAGCCTGAGCACCACTTGCCGCAGCAATAACCACCTGTTTAAAATGTGGATTTTTAACATCACCAGCCGCAAATACACCATCAACATTTGTTGCACAAAAATCTGGTTTTGTTTTTATATATTCTGCATCATCAAGTTCAATTTGGCCAGCAAAAATGT
>JAILLX010000042.1 GCA_024692925.1 bacterium | reverse complement strand
CGCCGCAGCGGCGCAGACTGTTTTTGGGGTTGTTTTTTCAGATCCCGGCACATCATCAGAAAGCTCATGAGCACCGTGACCACTGTCATAACACACCACAACGGCACGAGATACGGCATGATGTCACCGCTTTTCAGTCCGGCTCCCTGCGCTGCGATCGTGGGAACGCCCTGGATCAGGAAATCGCCGGAAAGCGCAACGCCGTGTCCCTTAATGTTTTATTTAAAGCTACATCAAGCAAGAAAACAACACCACATGCAGCCAAATAATTTAACCCCGAATCATCATCAACTCTTTTTGGATCAATCACAGCAACCGCATCAGGAACACCAACTTCGGCTTCGTGATGGTCAGCAATAACTATATCCAAATCCATTTGGTTTGCCATATCAACCGCATCAAATCCGGTAATACCACAATCAACTGAAATAACTAATGTTGCACCCTTATCCCTTAGCTCCTTCAAGCCAACAGAATTAAGCCCATAACCTTCGGATTGCCTATCTGGGATATGAATATACACATTCTTTACACCAACATCACGAAGAAATTTATAGATAATAGAACTTGCTGTCGCACCATCAACATCATAATCACCAAAAATTCCAATCGTTTCATTTTGCTTAATAGCCTTAACAATTCTTTTTACAGCCTTATCCATATCCTTTAAAACAAACGGTGATGGAAGCAAATTTTTTATTTGAGGATTAAGATAATTTTCAATGTTATCAAAAGGAACCCTTCTTGCACAAATAATTTTTGCAATTATATCTGATAAATCAAATTTCTGAGTAATAGTTGCAACTTCACGTTCATCACTTTTGAATAAACGCCAACGGAATTTGTTAAGCGAAGAATCTTCGTTAACTAAGAAATCATCTTTGTTATCATCTGGACCAACAATCATAATATTTCTACTTTCTATAAGCTAAAAAAAGGTAGCTTTAAAAAACTACCTTTCTATGTATTAATAATTCAAATAAATTTCTGTTCTTCTGTTTATTGCTTCGTTTATTGGCATATTTTCTTCAACAACCTTTTCCGTATCCGCAGCAGCAACAATAAATATTCTGTCTTTTGGAACACCAAATTTTACAAGAGCATCACTAACTTTTTGAGCACGAAGCAATGACAAATCAAAGTTTTCAATTTTATTTTGAACTTCCTTCATATCTTTTGAACGACTTGAAGCATTACCAACTACACGAACAAATGCATTTTTTTCACGAGCAAGTTTTGCAACATTTTTCAATGCCTTTAAATCTTTTTCCGAAATATCAGCCTTTGTATTTGAGTGATAAACAATAGTACTTAAGAATGTAATATTTCGTACAGGTTCGATATCTTTTACATTAAGCTTTCTTTTTTCCTGTGGAACAGAAACAGGCATTGGAGCATCCTGAGTCATAGGCATTATTTCAGGAGCAGGTTTTACAGGGACATAAGTACGCTTTTGTGATGGTCTTATACCACGACGAGCTTCAGCCTGTGCAACAGCCATTTCAAATTCAACATCTTCTGGATTTCTTTCGATATAGTAAGCATCTACGAAATCAACATTTTCACTTTCTGTTGCCTGAGGAGGAACGATAACTTCAACTTCTTTTTTTGTTTCAAAAGTTTCGGTTTTTGCAACTTCTGTTTTTGAAAAATCATTTGCAGGAGCCTGAACTTCCTCAACATCAACTTTTACAGTTTCACTTTTGTAAACAACATTTTGATCAATTAAATCATTTGATGATACAGGAACATCATCAATATCAGATGTACAACCAAAAAGTGCAAGTAAGCAAATGCTAAACAAACTTAAACTTAATTTTTTCATTTTAATTCCTTTAAATATAAATTTTTACTAGGTATATAATAGCCTAATTCATATTGATTTTTCAATAAATTTCTTTAAAAAAATGAATTTTTATTTTTTCACAAAATTTAAGTAAATTGGCTTTCTATTTTCTGTAATAGCTTTTTGTTCGTATCTTGTGGTTTCCCAATCACTTGGAGGATTAGTAAAATCAGCAGATTTTGAGGCATTCCAGTAAAAGAAGTCTTGGTTTTGCATAACAAATAATGTCCATGGAATATAGACTGGATGATCACTTGCGACAAAAAGGTTTCCCGAATCTTTTAAAAAATTATAAAAAAGTTTTATATTGTTTTTATTTATCATACGACGTTCTTCGTTTCTGTTTTTTGGCCATGGATCAGGATACAAAACAAAAATTGTATCAAAAATATTATCTGGAATAAATGGAAAAAGTAAATTTACATCATCTGGAAAAATACGAATATTTTTTATATTATTATCAATAATTTTTCTTAAAATAGAGGCATTTCCATTCATAAAAACTTCGGTACCAATAAACGCAACATCAGGATTTTTTAATGCCATATTTACAATATGTTCACCGTCACCATAACCTATTTCAAAAATAATTTTTTTAGGAGTAAAATCAAACAATTCCAAAAAATTTATTTTTCCATTTGATGGAAGTTTTATTTCAAAATCAGCCATACGAGTAGCAATTAAATCTTCCTTTGCTTTACTCATTCCCTTGCCTTTTCTTCTTCCAAAGAACGTTTTAATTTTGAAATCTTTTTCCATTTTATAACCTTATATATTCTTTTAATAATTCACAATCTTCATCGGTTGCACCTAAAAGTTTAGCAAACTTTATTCCTGTTTCAATAAAATTAAGATTTTTAACCGAATCTTTTGTAGATTGATAATTGATATCATAAACCCAAGCAAGGTAGTCAACCACTCTGTCGCTTGATGTTTTCATATCTGAACGGAGTACACTTTTTTTATTTTTTACCGCCAATTTTACATTTTCAGATAAAGGCTCAAGCGAAGGAAATTTATGTATTAATCGTGGAATTCCATGATAAATAACATCCTTTATATTTTCCAATTTATCGGCATCACGCAAAAGTTTTGCAGTAATTTCAGCCACCCTTTTATCATGCTCGCTTAACTGTTGATAATATGGATTATCATAATTTATTGCAAATTTATTATGTTCACCAATTGCAAAAAGAATTATTGGATTATTAAAATTAGAATCTTCCTTTAATAAATCAACAGCATACTGCCCATGATCAAATTCCGAGTTTGAAAGATGGCGACCATCTTTGTGTTGATAGAATCGTCCTAAATCATGAAAAAGAGCAGATAATTCAACAAGCTCACGTTCTTCATCTGTTAAAAAATTATATATATCTTTTTCCTTATAAAGTATATCCATTATGTCATGAGCAACACCAAAAGTATGCTTTAACTTATGAACAAGCCATACTGTTATATCAGCATTTTGCCCTATAACCTGTTGACTGTAAGTATCACCAATAATTTGAGTTGCTAAATAAATTTTATTCATAATATCCTCTATTTTATAATAGGTAAAAGCAAAACTATAACTATAATAATTAATGTTGTAATTTGGTTTGTAAGAGGCAAAATTGTATTTCGAAGAAGTGGAGTAATAAGCAAAGCCTTTCCATCCTGATTTTCAAAAACATCAATTCCATTTATGACTAGTATAGAAATAAATGCTGTCATAAAAATAAGCCCCAAAACCAATGCCCCTAAAAGCTCATAATTTATAAATGGAAGAAGATAGTAAAAACATACTGTA
>JAILLX010000034.1 GCA_024692925.1 bacterium | reverse complement strand
GTAATAATTCCCTGATCATTTATGTTAAATAAATAAGGAAAAAGCATAAGATGAGCCGAAGAACTTACTGGTAAAAATTCAGTAATTCCTTGAATTAATGCTAATAAAATTATTGTTTGTAGTCCCATTTTTATCCTCAATCTAAAAAATACTTGTGTTATCCAAGGTTTTTTGATATAATGCCATATTATACAGTAATATTTTTTGATATTCTATTACTATTTTTATTTTTAATGTGCGGAGTAGTTAAATGGCAAAAAATGAATGGGAAATTACAGTTGGCGATTATGTGGTATATCCTACACATGGCGTTGGTCAGGTAAAGGAAATTACCGAAGAAGTAATTGCTGGTTTTAAAATCGAGTTTTTGGTTATTTTATTTGCAAAAAATAGAATGACTTTGAAAATACCTGTTGATAAAATTGAATTATCTGGATTAAGAAAACTTTCCAGCGAATATGAAATTAAAAAAGCTATTGATATTATGAAAACGGCTCCACAACAAAAACGAATTGTGTGGGCAAAGCGTGCTCAGGAATATGAAGAAAAAATCAATTCTGGTGATCCTTTAGTCGTAGCAGAAGTCGTGCGTGATTTATATAAGCGTGCAGATCGTGTTGAACAATCATTTAGTGAGCGACAAATTTATGAACAAGCTCTTGGTCGTCTTGCTGATGAATATGCTGCTATTTTCGGACTTCCATCTGATGAAGCTGTTGCAAAAATCGAAGGTATTATTGAAAAAGAAGATAAAAAACAACAGTCTAATAAAGAAAAGGAAGCTGTTAAAATCGAAGACGAGGACGAAGAAGAATAATTCGGGTCCTTATAAAAATAATCCCCGCCAATTTGACGGGGAATTTTTTTAGTTGTGTTTTTTAAAGATTATTGATGCGGATGATTTTAAATCAATATTTTTCTGTCTTGCATCAAAATTTTTAAATCCATTTTTTATTATTATATCAATAAGTTTTGAATAATTGATTTTGTATTTTGATTTTTCCCAAAGATAAAATGCAAATGCCCCAGGAATAGGATTTACTTCATTAAGCCAAATTTTCTTTGATTTAGTATCGCACAAAAAATCAATTCTTGGGTTGCCGGTTGCACCCATATATTCGAATAATTTCTTTGCGGATGTTTCAATGAAATTTTGTGATTTTTTATCCAACTTTGGTGCATATTCTCTACCCATAGAAAGAAGTCCTTCGGTTGGAACAGCAAGTTTCACAGGCCCAACTTTTTTTGCACCATCATTCGCAAGATATTTATCTTTGAAATCCAAAAATTCATGTTTTTCAACAGGAGATTCAATAACCGAAGTTATTATTTCGCCATCCAAATTTTTCATCACTGCAATATTGTATTCTTTAAGATTTGCAACAAATGGTTCAACTATAACGGTATTATCAAGTTTAAATACATTAAGTATAGCAGATTGCAATTCTTCCTTGTTTTTAACCTTTGAAATACCAACTGAACTTCCAAGATTTGCAGGTTTTACAAATGCGGGATATTTTACCTTTATTCCCTTTGTTAATTCTGATATATTGAATTTTTCGGTAATGTTTGGTTTGGAAATAATTACTTCATCCAAAACATTTATCCCTAAATTTCGGCATATTGCCTTTGTTTCTGCCTTACTCATATACAAAGTTGATGAAGAAATATCCGCACCGGTATATGGAATATTTAAAAGTTCCATCACACCTTGCATTGGACCATTTTCGCCACCATTGCCATGGAACGCAAAAAATGCAATATCAAAATCAATAAACTTTTTTCCAAAAATTTTAGGGTTAGAAATAGAAAATTTTGGACTATTATTTTTTCTTCCAACAGGAATTGCAATTTGGAAAAGATTTTTCTTTATCCTTTCATTCAAAGGATAATTTCGCATATCAAGCAAAGCCTTTCCTGTCCACCAATTACCATCAATATCAACATAAACAGGAATAGGTTCGTATTTAGTTATATCAATAACTTGCATAACCTGAAGTCCAGTTAAAATACTTACATCATGTTCAAATGACGGACCGCCAAAAAAGACAGCAACTTTTGTTTTTTCCATATTACACCTATATTTTTTCAATTTCTGTTTTAATCATATTAATAACAGCATTTGCATTCGATGCATCGGTACCACCTGCCTGTGCCAAATCAGGTCTTCCGCCACCACCGTGACCGCCAAGCATTTCAGCCGACTTTTTAACCAAATCAACAGCCGAGATTTTGCCTGTTAAATCACCACTTACCGCAGTTAGGACCGAAACTTTTGCTCCTTCTGATGCGATAAGAAGTATCACCGTATTTTTTGCATCTTTTCTTAAACTATCAGTTGCAGGTTTCAATATTTTAGCAGAAATATTTTCATAAACTCCGTAAACAAAATTCTTTCCATTTACAGTTTCTTTTTTAACACCACTTACAACGGTATTGATTTGTTTATTTTGAAGTTCAACTTCTTGTTTTCTTTTTTCTTCAAATTCACGGGCAAGTTTATCTTGCTCTACTTCTTTTTCTTTGCGAAGTTTTTCTTGAAGTTCAACAATCAAAATTTCTGGTGATTTTGTTATATCAAGGTTATATTTTGTCGCCATATCAAATGCATCATTAAGAGTAATCGCTTCAATACGACGAACACCTGATGCAACAGATTCTTCTTTTAAAATTTTAAAGAAACCAATTTCAGAAGTATTATCGCAATGTGTACCACCACAAAGTTCAATTGAAACACCGCCCATATTTACAACACGAACTATATCACCATATTTTTCACCAAACAAAGCCATTGCACCGGTTTTTTTTGCTTCATCAATAGGCATTTCTTTTTTAGAAATTTCCATTTTATCAGCGATATATTTGTTTACTAATTTTTCAACTTGTTGTATTTGTTCAAAGGTTAAAGCTTTTGGATTTGCAAAATCAAACCTTAAGCCGTTTTCACCAACCCATGATCCTTTCTGTGCAACATTTTTACCAACAATTTCTTGTAATGCCTTTTGAAGCAAGTGTGTTGCAGAATGGTTTGCCATAATGCGTTTTCTTGAATCTTTATCAACAATCATTTCTATTGTATCACCAACGGAAATTGTATCACCGATAGATAGATCAATTTTGTGGAATATAACATTATCCAAAGCCTTTTTTACATCAGAAACGGCATATGATTTTCCATTGATTTTTACAATTCCAGTATCGGAAATTTGACCGCCACATTCTGCATAGAATGGTGTTTTATCAACTATAACAAAAATTTCATCACTATCTGCCATAGTTGCCTTTTCTTCAATAGAACCGTTTTTAACAACAGCTTTGATTGTTGATACAGAAGTTAAATCAGTATATCCAATAAATTCAGTTGTACCAACCTTTGATTTTACATCGTACCAAACTTTTTGATTTCCAGCCTCGCCTTTAAAATTTGAGGCTTTTTTTGATTTATTTCTTTGTTCAGCCATAGCTTTATCAAAGCCAACAGTATCCACAGTCATATTTCTGTTTCTTAAAATATCAGCAGTTAAATCTAATGGAAAACCGTAAGTATCGTAAAGTTTAAATGCACTTTCTCCACTTAATACTTTACCACTTGTTTTTGCGATCTCGTTATCCAAAATTTTAAGTCCAGCATCAAGTGTTTGACCAAAGTTTTCTTCTTCTGTTTTAATTGTTTGTTTTATAAGTGCATCTGCTTCAATAAGTTCAGGATAAGTATCTGCCATTTGCTCCTTTACATTTTCTGCAATTTTGTAAAGTGCAGGTTCTTTTACCCCAAGCATATTTATATGACGAAGGGCACGACGCATAATTCTACGAAGAACATAACCACGACCTTCGTTGGATGGAAGCACACCATCAGCGATTAAGAACGAAGTTGCCCTTACATGATCGGCAATAACCTTGAATGATGCAGTGTTTTCTTCGGTTCTTTTTACGCCCAAAACTTCTTCTGTATATTTCATAAGGTTTTGGAACAAGTCAATTTTAAAGTTATCATCAACACCCTGAAGAACTGATGCAATTCGTTCTAGTCCCATACCTGTATCAATATTTTTGTTTTTAAGTTCAATTTTTTCACCAGTTGGAAGTGTTTCATATTGCATAAACACATTATTCCAAATTTCAATATATCTGTCGCCATCTTCATCCGGAGTTCCAGGAAGTCCACCAGCAACTTCTGGTCCCTTATCATAGAACATTTCTGTATCAAAACCGCATGGCCCAACATCACCCATCGCCCAAATATTATCTTTTATATCAAGAACTCTTGAGTCAGGAACATTTGCAATTTTTTTCCAAAGTTCTCTTGCTTCGGTATCTTCTGGATAAACGGTAAAATAAAGTCTATCTTTTTCAAGTTTTAAAACTTTTGATAAAAATTCCCATGCATAAGTAATTGCTTGTTCTTTAAAATAATCACCAAAAGAGAAATTTCCAAGCATTTCAAAGAAAGTATGATGTCTTGTTGTATAACCGACATTATCCAAATCATTATGTTTACCACCAGCACGAACACATTTTTGTGCAGTAGTAGCTCTTGTATATTCACGTTTTTCTTTTCCTGTAAATACATCCTTAAACTGATTCATACCCGCATTTGTAAAAAGTAAAGTTGGATCGTTTTGTGGAACCAAAGAACTTGATTTTACAAGGGTATGACCTCTTTCCTGAAAGAAGTCGGTATAAGTTTTTCTAATATCATTAAGTTTCATTTTATCTGCCTTATTTCTTACTTATTTTGTTCTTTTTTACAATATTCCGGTATTATAAGCCTTTTTGGATTAAAAAGTCATCAAAAAAAATAAAAATAATGCAATTTTTAAATTACATCTTGAAAAGACCTTAAAAAAAGTGTAAAATCAAAAGTAATCTAAGGTTTAAAAGGAGAGTTTTATGAAAATATCATACAAAACTTTGTTGTTGGCTTTAATTCCATTCTCATTTATTTCTGGGGTTGCGTTTTCTGCTGATGAAACTGTTGAACAATTAGAAGGTGAAAGAAAGTCTTCTTCGTCAAGAACTTCTACTTCTATTTCAACGGACAGACGTTCTTCTTCATCTTCAAGAAAACGTTCAACAAAGAAAAAAACTACAACAACAACTACTACATCAACACAATATTCACAGGATGATTGTGCGACAAAGTATATGCTTGGACTTGATAGGGAATGTTATAACACAAATCGTGTTCAAAGTGGTGGTGCATATGCGGATTGTAGTGATAAAACTATGGCCGATTATTATGATATTATGGATATGCAACTTTCATACATTGTTGGTGTAGATAATTTTGTGACATACAAAACAAAATGTGATGCATATAAGGGATATGCTCTTGATAAATGGCTTTCATCAAAGGGTATAATTGAAAAATCAGCAATCAAGGGATCAAGCGAGTGTATTCTTGCAACAAACAAGTTGACTGCAGCTAAAAAATGTTATGCTGCGGCTATTGCACATGATGGAAATTTCTTTGAATTTGGTGAATTGATGACAACATCATGTGGCGAAATTCCAGAAGTTGCAAGAAAGTTTTCTAATGCTGGGGATATGGGACTTTCGAATATACCACAACTTCTTGAAAATCATTCAACACTTCAATTTACAAATAAATCTGAAAATTGGAGAAGTGCTGTAGAAGCTGTCCTTGCTGGATATATTTACGATGCAAGACAGGCTTGTGGTGAAGAAAATTATGATTTACTAGAGTTAAATCAATTTACCGAAGATAAACGTGGAAATATTTTATCAACTGCAAAGGAAAGTTTTGTTTCTGGTGTTGCTTCAAATCTTGGACGCCGTGCTGGTAATTTTGTTCAAACTGGTTCTATGGCTGTTGGTGTATCTAAAAATGGGGTTGTGCTTGTTCCTGCAACATCGACAAAGTTTTATAAACAACTTGATGCAACAAATCCTAAAACATTAGATAAAAATATTAAAAGAACATTTGTATCTGATAGAATTTATGGCGATACAACACCTCAAATAAAAAATGTTGAAAATATTTCTAATATCTATGTGATAGAAGATGTTTCAAGTATAAATAAAACAAGGGCAAGATTATTAAACATTATTTCGACTGGTGATATTGGTACATATGATACACAGGATGAAATAGACTATGCAGTAATAACTGGTCTTGGTGGAAGGGCAAATTCTTCTGATGTTGGTATCTATGATGTTATCAGCAATATTTCCGAAGGTGATACTTTTGTTATAAAAGATACTTCGAATAATTGTCAAATTTTGATGATTAATTCGGATGGCGATTTTGAAAAACTTTTACGCAAGGAAATTCAGAAAAATAAATCATTGATGACTTATACTTCTGGATGTTCAAAGGTTATCGAATAATGATAGATTTTGGAAAAATAGAAAGTTTATTATCCGAAATCAGGGGGTGTCTTTGACATCTCCTCTTTAACCAATGAATTAAAGGAATTAGAGGAAAAAACTTCATCTCCTAATTTGTGGGATAACCCTGATTTTGCTCAAAAACTTATGTCGCAAAAGGCAGAGGTCGAACGTAAAATCAATCTTTATGAAACAAAGAAAAAAGAATACGAAAATCTTCATGAACTTTTGGATTTAGCAAAACTTGAAAATGATTCTGATTTGGTTTCTGATACTGAAATCCAACTTGAAAATTTTGTATCAAGTCTTGAAAAGGAAAAGTTAAATCTTATGTTGAATGGGGAGGCTGATAATCTTCCTGCCTATCTTGAAATTCACAGTGGTGCTGGTGGAACCGAAGCATGCGATTGGGCACAAATGCTTCTTCGTATGTATATCCGCTGGGGTGAACGTCACGGTTATAAGGTCGATTTGATTGAAGAGCATGCTGGGGACGAAGCAGGTATAAAATCTGCGACATTACAAATTACTGGTATGAACGTTTATGGTTGGCTTAAGGGTGAAAGTGGTATTCATCGTTTGGTTCGTATTTCTCCATTTGATAGTAATGCTCGCCGTCATACAAGTTTTGCTTCTGTCTGGGTCTATCCGGTTATTGATGATAAAATTGAAATTCATATAGAAGAAAAAGATTTGCGAATTGATACTTACCGTGCAAGTGGTGCCGGTGGTCAGCATGTTAATAAAACAGACAGTGCCGTTCGTATAACCCACATTCCAACGGGGATTGTTGTTCAATGCCAAAACGAAAGGTCGCAATTTAAAAACAAAGATGTTGCCATGAGTATGCTTAAATCTCGATTATATAATCTTGAACTTGAAAAGCGTGCCGAAAAGGAGGCAAAAATCAATGAATCAAAATCTGAAATAGGTTGGGGTGCGCAAATTCGTTCCTATGTTCTTCAACCATACCAGATGATAAAAGATTTGCGAACAAATTTTGAAACATCAAATATTACATCCACCCTTGACGGTGATATTGATGACTTCCTTTCTGCAACATTACTTTATAATAATATAAAGAAATAAAGTTTGAAAAATTTCCACTATTTTTGCCTTAAATAAAAATTCAATCAAACGCTTGTTTGATTTTTTTTAGATTATTTTTGGAACCTATGATATAAAAGTCAGAAAAATGCTTGACAAACACGGGGAAAAGATGTATAAATCTTGCTATCTTTGGTAGAACGGGCTTGAAATTGGCTGCCTGTCTGCTGTTTGTTTAACCTAAATTAAAAGGAGTCAAAATGCCAAAATTAAAAACAAGAAGTGCTTTTAAACTTCGTTTTCGCTTGACCGCAAATGGTAAAGTTAAAACAAGTCGCGCTCATCATAATCACTTTATGAGAAGAAAATCTGCAAGATCATTGACTGAAGCTATTCATGGTCAATACCTTGAAGGAAGCGACAAAAAAATAGTAGCAAGATCAATGCCTTATGGTATGAAATAATAGGAGTTTAAAAAATGGCACGTGTAAAAAGAGGTCTTACAAAAAGACAAAGACATAAAAAAATATTATCAATGGCAAAGGGATACCGTGGTCGTAGCTCTTCTTGCTATCGTATTGCACATGAACGCGTTGAAAAAGGTTTGCAATATGCATACCGTGATAGAAAGAAAAACAAATCTAATTTCAGATCTTTGTGGATTTCTCGTATCAATGCTGCTGTTCGTGCATACGGAATTACATATTCAGAATTCATAAATGCTTTGACAAAGGCAAACATCACTCTTGATAGAAAAGTATTGGCTGATATGGCTGTTCGTGATGCCGATAGCTTCAAGGTTGTTGTTGAAAATGCAAAACGATTTATCGGAGAAGCTAAATAAGCCCTCGGATATGGTTTGCATATTCATTGAAAAAGTATTATAATAAGAGGGCTTGGAAACAAGCTCTTTTATTTTTTTTAGGAATGTAAGGAACAAAAATGATAGATAAAAACGAAATATTAGAAAAAATTGAAAAGGCAACTTCTACATCTGAATTGGAAAGTTTGAATGTCGATGTTTTGGGAAAATCCGGTTCGTTATCGCTTGCCCTTCGTGAACTTGGAAAAATGACACCTGATGAACGAAAGGTTAGGGGTGCTGAACTTAACCAAATTAAAACAGAAATAATTTCTGCTATGGATGCAAAAAAATCAGTCCTTGAACTTTCTGAAATAAATAAAAAATTGGAAAGTGATAAAATTGATATATCTTTGAATAAAGCCGAAGATAACAAGGGGCATATCCACCCACTTACACAAGTTCGTGAAGAATTATTACAAATTTTTGGTTCACTTGGTTTTCGTTTGGTATCTGCAAATGATCCTGATATTGAAGATGATTTTCATAATTTTACTGCACTTAATGTTCCACAATTCCATCCTGCACGTTCAATGCAAGATACATTCTTTGTCGAAGGCGGAAATTTATTAAGAACACAAACTTCATCCGTTCAAATTCGTGAAATGGAAAGAACCGGTGTGCCTGTTAAGGTTATAACAATGGGTCGTGTTTACAGAAGTGATTGGGATGCAACTCATACCCCTATGTTCCACCAAATCGAAGGTTTGTATGTTGATAAAAATATCAATATGAGTCATCTTAAAGGTTGCTTGATTGACTTTTTAAAAGCATTTTTTGAAGTGGATGATGTTCCAACACAATTCAGACCAAGCTATTTCCCATTTACCGAACCATCTGCGGAAATGGATATTCGCTGTACTTTGCAAAACGGAGAATTAAAGATTGGTGCAAACGGTAATCGTTGGCTTGAAATTTTAGGTTGTGGTATGGTTCATCCAAATGTGTTAAAGGCTGTTGGTGTTGATCCTGATGAATACCAAGGATTCGCATTCGGTATGGGTATTGAAAGATTGACTATGTTAAAATATGGTATCCCAGATATGAGAAAATGTTTTGAAACTGATACTCGTTGGCTTTCACATTACGGTTTCGAAGCTGATGACATACCAAATATGATTACGGGTTTAAGCAAGAAATAAGGAGAACTAAAAATGTTATTCACATATAATCAATTAAAAAAATATTTAAAAACTGAACTTACTCCTGATGAAATTGCAAACAAACTTACTATGCTTGGTTTGGAAATAGAGGATGTGAAGGATATGAAAGCTCCACTTGCTGATTTTATCGTTGGTGAAATTGTTGAATGTGAAAATCACCCAGACAGTGATCATCTTCACCTTTTAAAAGTAAATATTGGAACTGAAATTTTAGATGTTGTTTGTGGTGCACCAAATGCAAGAAAGGGTTTAAAGGGTATCCTTGCACGCCCAGGAAATATTATTCCTCTTGATGGAACAAAACTTAAAAAAGGAATGGTTCGTGGTCGCGAGTCAAACGGTATGATGTGTTCAGAAAAGGAACTTGGACTTGGCGATAATCACGATGGTATTATTGAATTGCCAAGTGATGTAAAGGCTGGTGATAGTGCCATTTCTGCACTTTCAAAAATATACAATCTTGATGTTATTTATGATGGTAATGTTTTGCCAAATCATCCGGACTATCTTGGCGTTTTGGGTATTGCTCGTGATTTAGCTGCTGGTGGTTTTGGTGAACTTTTAATGCCGGAAATAAATGAGGTAAAGGGTGAATTTAAAAGTCCAATTATTGTTGAAAATAATGCAACTGCTGATGCACACGAATTTAATACAAGATATATCAAAGATGTAAAAAACGGACCATCACCAAAATGGCTTGTTGATTATTTATCTTCTGTTGAAATGAATTCAATTTCTGCATTGGTTGATATTACAAACTATTGCTTGCATAGTTTAAATCGTCCACTTCATGTTTTTGATGCTGATAAAATAAAGGGAAAATTAGTTGTCGATTATGCAAAGGGTGGCGAAGAATTTACAGCCCTTGACGGTAATACTTATATTTTAAATGCAGGTGATATCGTTATTCGTGATGATAATGGTATCCAAAGTTTGGCTGGTGTGATGGGTGGACTTGCAACCTCTTGCACAATGGAAACAAAAAATGTGCTTCTTGAATCTGCATATTTTAATCCAGTAGTAATCAGAAAAACTGCAAGACAGTTAAAAATTGAATCTGATTCAAAAGCAAGATTTGAACGTGGAATTGATCCATGTTGCACAATTTGGGGAATGGAATTTGCGACAAATAAAATTCTTGAAATTTGTGGTGGAAAGGCTTCGGAAATTTGTAAAACTGGAAAATGTGAGTTTAAGGAATATACAATTGATTTCCCAGTATCATATTTTGCAAAGCGTGTTGGGTTTGATATTCCTAAAACTGATATGATAACAATTCTTTCAAACCTTGGATGTAAGGTTAGTGATAATGGTAAAATTTTATCTATAATTCCTCCATCATACAGACAAGATTTAGAGGGTAAAGCAGATATTACCGAAGAACTTGTTCGTGTATATGGTTTTGAAAAACTTCCTGCTGTTTCTGTTAAACCAGAAGGTGATAACGATAACAAAGTCGTTGATACAAAAATCATCCATAAAACAAAACTTCCAAGAGTACTCGCTTCACGTGGTCTTACCGAAGTTTATACCTGGTCATTTATGAGTGATAAAAAAGAATTTGATGTAAAGGAAAGTATAAAAATTATTAACCCTATTGCATCTGATTTAAATGTAATGAGAAAAAGCATAATTCCAAATCTTCTTGATGGGGTAAAGGCAAATCTTTCTCGCTCAATTATGACATCAAACTTGTTTGAAATTGGACCAACATTTTATGGCAATAAACCAACCGAACAAAACACTACTGTTGCCGGTATAAGACAAGGTTTGTCCGGTGTAAAAGATTGGGCAAACTCGGCAAAACTTCCATCATTTTATGACGTAAAAAATGACGTGTTTGCAGTCCTTTCAACATTTGGTATAAATACTTCAAGTGTAAAATTTGAAGCATCAGATTTGCCATCATGGCTTAACCCATACAAAAGTGCAAGGGTAATTTTTGCAAACAAAGTTATTGGCTATGTTGGCGAAATTCATCCACTTACACTTAAAAAGTTCGGTATAAAAAATGCGACTGTTGTTGCATTTGAAATCAATCTTGATTTAATGCCAGAATCAAAATCAAAGGGTACAGCAAAAAAGAAATTAACTATTTCTGATTTCTTGCCAATCAATCGTGATTTTGCAGTTATAATTGATGATAGTATTTGTGGTGAAAATATCTTGAATGCAGTTAAAAACTCTAACAAGGAGTATATAAAGGATGCTGTTATTTTTGATATTTACAAGGGTGAAAACCTTGATACAAATAAAAAATCAGTTGCGATTCATATCACAATTGAACAAAAAGATAAAACTTTGACCGAGGATGAAATTAATGTTATTTTCAACGGTGCAATTGCTTCTGTTGAAAAACTTGGTGGTGTCCTTAGAAATAAATAAAGTAATATCAAATAGTTATAAAAGGTTATATCGTTAAAATATAGCCTTTTATTTTTTTTGAAAAATATTATTGACAAATAAAAAATTTAAGTATAAATTATCTACATTATACAAAATAAGGGGTTTGTCGAAATGAAAAAATTTATATTAGTTGATGCTTTTCCAGAGATAATTGTTGGTGATGATATATTTTTGCAAATTCATCATGCCGAAGATGATAATCATATATCTGAACTTGTTAATATGGTAAACAGAAATCAAAAAGATTTTTCACCTTATTTGGATTTGAATCATTATACAAACATAGATTCTGCGAAAAAAGTTATTGAACAAAGAGAAGAATTTGCAAAGAAAGGAATGCTTGCCGATTATGCAATTCAGTTATTTACTGGAAAAACTGTTGGTTGCATTTGCTTTACAAATCGTGGTGATAAATCCGTTGCTGTAAGTTATTATCTTGATAAGCAATATAGGGGAATGGGTTTTATTTCAAAATCATTAAAAGCCGCAGAGCCAGAAATGGCAAAACTTGGCTTTGAAAAAATTGTTTTGGAAATTAATGAAACAAATGAAAATTCAATTCGTGTAGCAAATAAAAACAATTATGTTTTCCATGAAACTGGTTTTTGTATGAAAGACTTTGTTAAAAATTTACCTAATCTTGGAAGATAATATTTAAAAAGTTTTTTCCTTATTATTGCGAGTCTTATAGAGGTGTGGCAATCCTAAAAAGACAAACACATCCTTTGTCATTCCGGACTTGATCCGGAATCTATAATCCGACATAGTATCCGCTGTCACACTTATATATAATTGTCACCCTGAACCTGTTTCAGGGTCTAAGATCCCGAAATAAATTCGGGACGACATATGGTAGTGGAGGACACCCATTCCAAGGCTTCGATTTTGAAGCGTTATCGAAAAATTTACCTGTTGGGATTAGAGTACGGAGAGGCTGGATTTTCGGGCAACACCGTAAACAAAAAACCACCCTTTTTTTGATTAGTATATCCTGTTTCAATTTTTTTTGCAACAAGTATTATCTAACAACTTGTTTTTACAGGGTAATTTCCCTGACTCCAACTTATCAAAAAACTATTTTTTGATCATATCATTTTATCGGTGGTTTTTTGTTTATGCTATAGGCGAGGAACCAAGGTTTTCCGTGGGCTACGGGCGGGTTGTAAAGATTCGCACACTCACATCAAAATCAAACCCTTAAAATGGGTGGGGTTTTAATGCTTTACTCCACTCTCCTTAAAAGAACTAGCCACGAAAAAATGTTTAATAAAGGAGGAAAACATGAAACTTAAATATTTCATTTCGACGGCGTTTATTT
>JAILLX010000043.1 GCA_024692925.1 bacterium | reverse complement strand
CATTGCTTTAAAATAAAGGATAATAAAATGAATTATGATATTCGTGTATGTAAATCAGTAAAAAAAGGAAGATATACTTCCGTTGAACAAAATGAGGATTTAACTATATTCAGATTGTTTTTCAGTGATATACTTGAATTTAAAAAGGCAACAACTTTTGTGACAGATTGTATCATTGATGGTATGGAAGCAAAGGAAATTTTCGAACTTGCAAAACGTAGAACTTTTTTTGAAATTCCTGAAAAAATAAAAAATGCAAAAGAAAAAGCTAAAGAAGATGCAAAATTTAAGATTCGTAAAATTTTAGGAAGTTATTATATTTCATATACTAGATAATTTTCCCCTTAAGATTTGCATAACTTGCAGATTCTATTTCAACATTTTGTATTGTGCCGACCAATTTTGCGTCGGCTTTTACTATAACAGGTTGAAGATACTCGTTTTTTCCAATTATATACTGATTATCAGTTTTTGATACATCAGTAAAAAGGACGCTCATTACACGACCAACACATGATTTATTGAATGCATCTTGAGATTTTCTAAGTTCAACTTGAAGTCGTTTCAATCTATCAGACTTTATCTTTAAATCAATTTGCCCATCCATTTTTTGTGCAACAGTATTAGGGCGGGGCGAATATTTAAAGGCATAACATTGAATAAATTTTACCCTTTTTACAATATCCAAAGTTTGCTGAAAATCTTCCTCTGTTTCATTTGGAAAACCGACAATAAAATCAGATGAAATTTGAATATTAGGATTCGCATTTTTAAGTTTTTCAATCAATTCTAAATATTGTTCCCTTGTATATCTGCGATTCATTTTATGTAAAACTTCATTGCTACCCGCCTGTATAGGAAGGTAAACCAAAGGCATAAGTTTTGGTTCAATTGCATGAAGTTCAATCATTTCATCTGAAAATTCTGATGGATAAGATGTGGTATAACGGATTCGTTTTACATTTTCAAACTTTGCAATTTTTTTGATAAGTTTTGCAAGGCTGGATTTATTTCCATCTTTATCCAAACCATTATAACAATCAACGTTTTGTCCTAAAAGATTGATTTCTACCGCACCAACCTTTTGAAGATTTTCAACTTCATCAAGGATTGATTGTTCATCCCTTGAAATTTCACGACCTCTTGTATTTGGTACAACACAGTAAGTACAAAACTTATTACAACCTTCCTGTACCTGAACAAAAGCCACCTTTTCAGAATTTTTTTGTTTTGGAAGACAATCAAATTTTTCCAATCCCGAAAGTTCAGTATTTATTAAATGAGAAAGTTTTGTTTTATTTTTCTTTTTTTCCTGTAATTCTTCCTCTTTTATGATTTTCTTTTCAATCAAAGCCTTATTTAAAAGTTCAGGAAGTAAATGATATTTTTGTGATGAAAGGACAATCGACACAAACGGAGCACGCTTAAAAATATTTTCACCTTCCGCCTTTGCAACACATCCAATGACCGCAAAAACCGGATTTTTATCCTTGTATAATTTTTTTAATCTACCAAGTTCAGAAAATATTTTTGCCGAAGCCTTTTCTCTGATATAACAAGTATTAAGTATTATAATATCGGCATTTGTTTCATCTTCGGTTAAATCCATTCCATTTTCAGAAAGAAGATCTACGATTCGTGATGAATCGTAAACATTCATTTGGCATCCAAAAGTTTTAAGATGAAACAATACCATATAAATTACCCTAACTTTTTCTTTAAAATTTCATTTACAATCTGAGGGTTTGCTTGTCCCCTCATCGCCTTTAATGTTTGACCAACGAACCAACCGAAAAGTTGAACTTTTCCAGCCTTATAAGCATTAACATTATCAGGTGAATTTGCAATCAAATCATCAATAACCTTTTCAATTGCAGAAGTATCAGAAACTTGTTTCCAACCTTTTTCTTCCACAATTTTTGATGCAGATTTTTCATCCCCTTCGTACATAAGTTTGAAAACATCCTTGGCAATTTTACCGGAAATTGTACCATCTTTTATAAGGGAGATAAGTTCAGCTAATTCCTCTGGTTTAATTGGGCTATCAATAATATCTTTTGCTTCTTTGTTAAGTACGGCAAAAAGTTCAGATTGCATCCAATTTGAAACCATTTTTCCATCGTTATCTTTTACCTTATCAACAGCTTTTTCAAAGTATTCAGCAATTGCACGCTCTGATGTTAAAATGCTTGCATCATAATCGGAAAGTTTATATTCTTCCATAAAACGCTTTTTCTTTACATCAGGAAGTTCAGGCATTTCCGCCTTAATTCTTTCAACCAAACCATCTTCTAATATAAGTGGCATAATATCAGGATCAGGGAAATAACGGTAATCAATTGCATTTTCCTTACTACGCATAGTACGAGTTGTACCAGTATTTGCATCGAAAAGTCTTGTTTCCTGATCAATCTTTCCACCATCAGCAAGGATATCCGCCTGTCTTTGTGATTCGTATTCAATAGCCTGTATTGCGAAACGAACCGAGTTCACATTTTTTGTTTCTGTACGTGTTCCAAGTTTATCACTTCCTTTTTCACGAAGGGAAATGTTAATATCGCAACGCATACTTCCTTCATCCATATTTCCATCACAAGTCCCAAGATAGCGAACAATAGAACGCATCTTTTTAATATATTCACCAGCTTCAAATGGACTTGAAATATCAGGTTTAGAAACAATTTCCATTAATGCAACACCAGCACGGTTGAAATCAACCATTGATTTTGTAGGTGAAAGTTCATGGTTAAGTTTTCCTGCATCTTGTTCAACATGAAGTTTTTCGATTCGAATTTTCTTTGGATTCCCCTCTTCATCAGTAATTTCAACCCAACCATCGCTTACAATAGGATGAAATTGTTGTGTAATTTGGTATCCAGTAGGAAGATCAGCATAGAAATAATGCTTTCTATCAAAAACTGAACGTTTATTGATTTTTGCATTAAGTCCAAGGCCTGTTTTAATTGCTTGTTCAATACAATATTTGTTTATCACAGGAAGTTGTCCCGGAAAACCACTATCGAAAAATGAAACATGAGTATTTGGTTGAGCACCAAACTTTGTTGAACTTGCAGAGAATAATTTCGATTCGCTTATGACCTGACAATGAATTTCAAGTCCAATGTTCATTTCATATTCTTTATCTTTTGCCTTTACTGTATACATAATCTATTCTCCCATAACTTTAGAAGGTGTGTTATCAAATTGTGAAATAAGTTCAAGTTGAGAAGCAACTTTATAAACAGTTTCTTCATCAAATTTTCTTCCCATAACTTGAAGTCCCAAAGGAAGTCCATTTTTATCTTTTCCAACAGGAATTGACATAGATGGAAGTCCAGCCAATGATGAACCAACCGTATAAATATCGTTCAAATAAACTTCAAGTGGTGAAAGTTTATCATTTTTCGAAAATGCAGCACCAGTTGTAGAAGGTGTCAAAATAACATCAACTTTTTTGAACGCTTCTTCAAATTCATTACAAATAATTCTTCTGGTTTTAAGTGCTTTTAAATAAGAACGTTCATAAAATTCTTCGGTCAAAATTGTTGAACCGATAAGAAGTCTTTTTTTAACCTCTGCACCAAAACCTTCTGTTCGTGTAAGTTCATACATTTCATCCAATGAATGATATGGTGAATTTGTTCTGTATCCATATTTTACACCATCATATCGTGAAAGATTCGAAGATGCTTCTGCTGGTGCAATAATGTAATAAACTGGCAAAGAATATTTTGTATGAGGAAGTGAAACATTTACTATTTCAGCACCCAATTTTTTCAAATCTTCTGCACGTTCATCCCAAAGTTTTTGAACTTCTGGATTAAGTTTATCACTTTTATATTCTTCTGGAATACCAATTCTAAGCCCCTTAATTGATGATCCCACAACCTTTGTCCAATCAATAACTTCCTTTGGTGCAGTTGTTGGATCTTTTTCATCAAGACCCGAAATCACTTTTAAAAATAGGGCACTATCAGCAACAGTTCTTGTTATTGGTCCTGGGCAATCAAGTGATGACGAGAATGCAACCATACCATACCTTGATGCACGACCATAGGTTGGTTTCATTCCAACCAAGCCACAAAAACTTGATGGTTGTCTGATTGAACCACCGGTATCACTTCCTGTTGCAGCCATTGCACATCCCGATGCAACAGCAGATGCAGAACCACCCGAAGAACCACCAGGAACTAAATCTTCACCATTTCTTTTGTATGGATTTTTAACTTCACCAAAATATGATGTTAAGTTTGTTGAACCCATCGCAAATTCATCCATTGATGTTTTTCCAAGCATAGTAATACCGGCTTCTAATAATTTCCTTGAAACAGTTGATTCATATTCAGGAACAAAATTTTCAAGCATTTTTGACGAAGCAGTTGTTCTTACACCCTTTGTGCAATATAAATCCTTAATTGCCATTGGAATACCATCTAATTCCTTTGCATTACCAGATGCAATTCTTTCATCCGAAGCCTTTGCTTGTTCAAGTGCCATTTCCGGTGTTTCAGTCACAAAAGCATTAAGACCTCTGTACTTTTCCATATTATCAATATATGCCTTTGTAAGCTCAACCGCAGAAATTTCTTTTTTATTAAGTAAATCTTTTGCCTGTGTAATAGTTAAATCAGTTAATTTCATTTTTTATTTTCCTCTTTTTATAAATCAATCTTTTTTGTCTTACCAGTTTTTGCCCATAGCTCAAGTATCATTTTAAGGCAAGTTATATTTGTGAAAAGCGATGTTAAAATACCCATACTTAATGTCACTGCAAATCCCTTAATTGGACCACTTCCAAATTGGAACATAATAAGTGCAGATGCAAGTGTAGTTATATTTGAATCCATAATCGCAGAAAACGCATTTGAAAAACCATCTTCAATAGATTTTATTGCACTTACACCACGTTTTGAACCTTCACGCATACCTTCGAAAATCAAAATATTTGCGTCAACTGCCATACCAATATTAAGCGCAATACCTGCGATTCCAGGAAGTGTTAATGTTGCACCTGTAATTGCAAGTCCAGTAAAAATCAATACAATATTCAAAAGTAAAACTATATCAGAGAATATTCCCAATACGCCATAGGTCATAATCATAAATATAAGAACCAAGGCAAGCCCAAGGATACTTGCAAAACTTCCTTTTTCAATTGAGTCGGCACCAAGTCCAGCACCAACAGTTCTTTCTTCTACAACAGTTAATTCACAAGGAAGAGCACCAGAACGAAGCATTGTTGATAAATCATTTGCTTGCTCTGTTGTAAATCCACCAGTAATTTGACCATATCCACCAGTAATTGCTTCTTGTATTGTTGGTGCAGAAAGAACCTTTCCATCAAGCACAATTGCAAATCTTTTTCCAACATTTTCACTTGTCAATTTTGCAAATGCTCTTGCACCGATAGAGTTAAATGTTGTTGTGACCGCAGGACGACCATTTTGATCATATGCAACACGTGAATCAGTTAAATTTTCACCACTAACAGCAACCCTTTTCTTAATCACAATACCATCAACAATTTCGGAATCCATTGGAACATTCCCAGTCTGCATTGCCTCCTCATCCACCATATGAAAAGTCATTTTTGCAGTTTTACCGATAAGTTCTTTTACCCTTTCCGGATTATCCGCACCAGGAAGTTGTACCATAATTCTGTTTTCACCCTGTTTTTGGATTGATGGTTCCTTATTCCCAAGCGAGTCCACACGGCGACGAACTATTTCAATTGAGCTATTAAGAATATCAGATTTCATTTTTTCAATTGATGCATCAGAATAAAAAATCTTCATCTTGTTTTCATCAAGTACCATTTCAACTTCGTCAACAGTTGCTTTTTGAATACGGCGTTTTGCCTCTTTTATATCGTTTGGATTTTTAATTACAACGGTTGTATAATTTGCAGTTCCGGTAAGATTTGCATAAGGAATCATTGCTTCGCCTTTTTCTTTGTCACCACGAAGTTCTTTTCTTACGACATCTTTTATTTGATTATTTTTTTCCTTTACAACTGAATTTATATCAGCCTCCAAAAGGATGTATGCACCACCTTTTAAATCAAGTCCAAGTGCAATAGGTTCACCCTGTAAAACTTCTGGTAATTGTTCCCTTGTTTTATCAGACATAAAATTTGGAAGTACAATTGCAAGTGCAACCAAAGCTATTGTAAGAATTGAAAAAAACTTAAATTTTGATACTTTCATAACAAATACTCCTAAAATATTTAAAATAATAAAAAGGATACAAAATCTTTCTCTATTTTTCAAGGGTAAAGATACATAAAATTGAATAAATTTTTATATGATTATTTAAGCATATCTGAATCAATAGCATTTACATCAATCAAAGTTGCAAATTGGCTAAAATTCTTATCCAATACAGCAAATTGAATATTTATTTTATCACGCACAGATGTAAATTTTGCAATCTCGTTTCCACTTAAATTTTGTATTGATGGAAGTTTCACAGACAATGGGTTAACTTGTATTCCATCCTTTATTATTTCATAGTGAAGATGAGGTCCAGTCGAAAGTCCAGTTGAACCGACATATCCAATTATTTGACCTTGCTTTACTTGTGTCCCAGTTTTTACATCTGACTTAAATCTACTCATATGTGCATATGCAGTAGAATAAGTTCCATTATGGCGAATTTTTATATAATTTCCATATCCATTTATCCAACCACGAAATACGACTTTTCCACTTCCCGCAGCAGGTATAGGAGTTCCAGTTGGTGCAGCAAAATCAACACCCTTATGAGCCTTTGAATATCCAAGTACAGGGTGTTTTCTGTTTCCATATTTTGATGAAATTCTTGCCCCGTTTATCGGAGTTTTTTTCAAAGTTTTTGATGCTCCCTTTCCATTTTCATCATAATATCCAACTGTACCCTTTTGATTTTCATATCTAAAAAGTCTGAACTCACTGCGTCTTGAATTAAGGTAAAGTGAGGCAAAAATGACATTGCCACTTCCTAAATATTCGCCATTATCAGAATAAAGTTGTTCATACATAATTTGAAATTTATCCCCAGGGTAAATATCACGTTCAAAATCCACATCAAATGAAAAAATTTCATAAAATTTATCAATAACGTTATAAGGGATTCCTTGTTGTACAGCAACTTGAGTAAGACTTGCCCCTTTTTCAATAACGCCTTCACCACGAACAAGTTCAGTATTTACGCTGGACTTTGATTCAACGGTTTTAAACCCAGTATCGGTTTTTGTTGAAACAATTTTATAAATTGGACTTTTTATTATTTCTAATGATGAAAGTTCGGGTTTACTATCCTTTGAAGTTGCAGGTTTAACCCTTACAATAATTTTATCATTATCTGGTCGTAAATCCGAAAGGTTAAATATTGATGTTATAGATTTGCTTACATCCAAAATTTCATTATAGGAAATATCTAAACTTGAAAGTATTGAAGCAATGCTATCCCCAGATTTCACAGATATTGTGTACTCATTTATATTTGAAAACATACTTCCAAAAATACCGTTAATTGGTGTCTTTGGCACAATGTTTTTCTTAACAGTATTAGTTGTTGAAATAATAGGATCAAATGCATCCTGTATCCTTGGCGGAATATTACTTCCTGATTGTTTTGAAATTATAAAAAACAGTAAAAGACAAACAGAAAAACTTGCTAAAAAAACCTGAAAATGAGGTTTAGCAATATATTTTTTAATATTTTGATGTGTTATCTTTATTCTTCTCATTCTTCTTATTATATCTTATAATTGGAAAAAAATCAAATTTAAAAGTTTTTGTTCCTAATTCTCACTTTCTATTTTTGAAATAATTGACGAAAGTCCAACTTGTCTTTGATTAGAAAGTATTGATTTAAGCCCAATTTCTTCAAAGATTTTATTGGCATTAATTGTTTTAATTTCTTCCTTTGTTTTCCCATCAAATATTGTTTTTATAATAAAAAGTAGTCCTTTTACAATAAGTGCATCGCTTTCGAAATCGAAATAATATTTATTATCAACTTCATTTTTATTGAACCAAACAGTTGATGAACAACCATAAATTTTATGTTCCTCAGTTTTTTTATTTTGAGGATAGGGCGAAAGTTGTTTCCCAAGTTCAATTACATAGGTAAACTTTTCTTCACCATCTTCCATTAAATCAAAGTTTTGTTTTATTTCTTCTATGTTCATTTGACTAGTACTTTTTTTTATTATATAATTATCCTTATTAACAAAGGATTATTGATATGAAAGCACAAACTCCTAAATATTTCAACACAAAACTCGGTATTGGAATTTTATTTTTGCCATTATCTGCTATTTATTGGCTTATATCTAATATTAAAAGACTGTTTTCAACACCATATAAATCAAAGGCAAAAGTGCTTTGCATTGGAAATATTACTCTTGGTGGCGTTGGAAAAACACCATTAGTTATAAAAATTATTGAAACTTTATTAAACAAAGGAATAAAAGTTGGTGTTCTTTCCCGTGGATATGGTGGTGCTCTTTCATCATCTGTACCTGTTTTGGTTGATGGAAAGAAACATTCTGCTATTGATGTAGGTGACGAAGTTTTTATGATTTATAAAAAATTTAAGGGAAGGGTTCCTGTTTGTATTTGTACTAATCGTGCTAATGGAGCAATGGTTCTTGAAGGCAAAGTTGATATGATAATTATGGATGATGGGCTTCAAAATTATACCCTTGCTAAGGATAAATCAGTTTTAGTTTTTGATGGAATGCAAACAGTCGGAAACGGTTTTATTTTTCCCGCTGGTCCACTTCGTGAAGGAATTAAAAGTGGTGTGAAAAAAGCAAATGCTATTGTTATTATGAGAAAAATCAATCGCTTGTTTGAAAAAAAATTATCAAAGTATAATTTACCAATTTTTTATGCAAAAACAGTTGCCAAAGATTTGAAAAAATTTGCTGGTAAAGAAGTTATTGCCTTTGCCGGAATTGGAAATCCACAAAAATTTTATGATACATTGATTGGGGAAAAAATAAAAATCAAACGCTCGTTTGAATTTCCTGATCATCATACATATAGTGACGAAGATTTTGAAAAAATTATAAAATCTGCTGGTAAACTTCCTATTCTTACTACGACAAAGGATTATGTAAAAATACCACCAAAATATCAAAAGAAAATAATTCCCGTTGAAATAGATTTGAGTATAGATAGGGAAAAACAATTTTTTGATATTATTTTGAAATAAATTTATTGTGAATTTTTATCATTACAGTGTATGTTCTGCTTTCCTTTGTCATTCCGGACTTGATCCGGAATCCATAATCCGACATAGTATCCGCTGTCACCCTGAACTTGTTTCAGGGTCTAAGATCCCGAAATAAATTCGGGATGACATATGGTAGTGGAGGGCACCCATTCCAAGGCTTCGATTTGGAAGCGTTATCGAAAAATTTATCTGTTAGGATGTAGAGGGCGGATAGGCTGGATTTTTGGGCTACAACATATCAAAAAAACCACCCTTTTTTTGATTAGTATATCCTGTTTCAAATTTTTTTGCAACAAGTATTATCTAACATTCTGTTTTTACAGGGGAATTTTCTCAACCTCAACTTATCAAAAAACTATTTTTTGATCACATCATTTTATCGGTGGTTTTTTGTTTATGCTATAGGCGATGAACCAAGGTTTTCTGTGGGCTACGGGCGGGTTGTAAAGATTCGCACACTCACATCAAAATCAAACCCTTAAAATGGGTGGAGGTTTTCATGCTTTTCTCCGCCCACCTTAAAGCCTCGAGTAAGCATGAAAGTCACGAAATTAAAAGCCCGAAAAGATCCTGAATCAAGTTCAGGATGACGGAGGTGTGGTTCTTCGGATGATGGAGGAGATAACCCTTCAAACGAGGAGTTGCGACCCCTCAAGAAAAAGAATGTTTAATTTAAGGAGGAAAAACATGAAACTAAAGCATTTAATTTCGACTTCTGCGTTCATACTCGCAGGAATACAAACCGCAAATTCTGCAAATCCAAAGGAAGAAAAATATTTCCATTGTACAGCATGCCCTGTTGGTTATTACTCTAAAGGTGGGGCGGTGACGTCGTGTACGAAGTGTCCGGCAGGGACCTATTCATCCACAGTAGGTTCATCATCCTGCACCCCATGCCCAAAAGGTCAGTATCAAGATTTGAGCGGACAGACAAGTTGTAAGGCATGTCCAGCCGGAACCTACTCATCCGCAGGTTCATCATCATGTACCCCATGTCCAAAAGGTCAGTATCAAAACCTTGCTGGACAATCAAGTTGCAAGGCATGTACCGGCAGTACTTTTTCTTCAAGTACTGGTGCAACAAGTTGTACAACCTGTTCAAATAGTAGCGAAAGTTGTACGTATTATGTGGATGAATCATATACTGATACTTGTTCCGATACTTGTACTAGAGAGGTAGAAGGTTCTCCGACATGTGTTGAATATGGAACTTCAACAAGCTGCAGTCATAGTGGTTATGGTGGTAGTAATGGAACGTGTGAAATTTGTGTACGATATGAACGTCCAACAAAAACAGAATCTTATTCTTGTTCAAAATCATGTACTAAAACTCGTACGGTTACAAAATCCGGACGTAGGACGCTTTATTACAAGGTGAACAGTAGTCATACCGCATGTCAGTATTCATCTACTGGTCAGTGCGATAACAATACAAAATGAAAGAAAAATCCCCTGAACTTGTTTCAGGGTATTTTGTTTTTTAGATCCCGAAATAAATTCGGGATGACAGGGGGGCGGTAGGAATGACAATATCTCTTTGTAATAGCATAAAAAATCCCCTCATCTGAGGGGGATTTTTTATATTTGTAATTTTAGACCTACTGTGACTATGTGGGCTTTTAAATCTGATTCAAGTTGCACATCGTAATTTGTTGAACCATCACTCATCCCCACATCGGTTTTTATTTTTCCAAAATTATAAAATCTGTATCCTATATCAAGCGAAATGTAGTTGTTAAGTCCAGCAGTAAAACCTGCACCATAAATGATGGTTTGATTTCTTTGTTCTTTGCCACCTATTGTATAGTTAGTTGATGTTGCATCAGTAAAAGCTATGTCATCAAGTGTAATTTGGGATGCACCGATACCTGCCATTACATAAGGAACAAAAAGTAGGTATGGTTGTCTTCGATCACCAACTAAATCAAGGTAAAGGTTTATGGAACCTCCCTTTAAATCAATGCCACTTGTATATTTTTGGGAAATGCCAGCAACTTGATTAAGACCTTCCATTTCAATTGCTTTGCCTAAACGATAATATGAAAGTTCTAAACGAAGCATATTTGCAGAATTTATACCAAATGCAGCAGAAAGGAAAAAGTCATCTTTGTATTCTACATTCATAGGGTTTGATTTTCCATCGGCACAGAAAAAGTCAGATGTATAGGC
>JAILLX010000018.1 GCA_024692925.1 bacterium | reverse complement strand
TCCTATGTAATCCATAAAATCTTTAAATAGTTTACATTTCAAAAGGTTTTTGCAGTTAATACATTTTGTAAAATCCTTTGTCTTTATGTTTAAGTTTTCAAGGGAGTATTTGACCCTTTTGGTATAGATATTATCGCTTGTTGGAAAATCTTTGTTTATTAAAATATATTCGAGCGTTGCGGTAATTTCTTTTGCATCCAAATCAAAATATTGTAGTTTAATTTGTTTGTTGCGTTTTTCTTCGATAATCCATTTATTATCAATGATAACTCCGTTTTCAACGCAACAATCGTATGGTAAATTTTTGATTGAAAGTACGTATTTATCAAAGCGAAGTTTTGACTCATTTATAATTTTTTCTGTATCAATAATTATTTCACGATATCTCATTTTATACGGAATAAGTGGTTCTTTTAAATTTATAATAAGATTGAAAGTTGTGTTGAAATGTGGATAATGTTTTGATATTCCGGTTATGGAAAGATGTAATCTTTTCCGTTCAATATTTTTATCAAATTTTAGAATTAAATTTTTACTGTGAGGGTGGTCTATTACCCATGAACCATCATCCATTTTTTCCCCGAATGAAAGTATTCCATCATCAGGAATTCCTGTTATTTCGAATTCAGTATTGTGTGGGGAACATAAGCATTTTATCCTTAAATTGATGCTTTCTTCGTCTATTATTGTGAATTCTGCGGTGATGAATGGTCCTAAGAAAAATTGGTCATTTTGAAAATAGGCATTGCAAACTATTTCTTCTTCGGCTGGATTTTTATGAATTATTAAAAATTGAAAAAAATTTAGTTCAGTTGGAAGAATGAATTTTATATTTTTAAGTTCTTCATAACTTACTGACCAAAATCCATTTTCAAAATTTTTTCCTTGGGATAGCGTTATTTCATTAAAATTTGGGATATAGATAAATAATTTTGTTTGTGCAGTAAGTTTTAATTGTTTTGGTAGCGAAATATTAAAACTTATTTCTTTTATAACGAGATTTGTATCATTTATTATATCTGACACTTTTATCCTCCCTTTTGTTGTACTTTTATTTTAAGGATAAAAAATTTAATATGCTAGGAGTATATATTGATAATTTTTTACAAATAGGAAGAAATTTATTTTTCTATACGAATAGATCGTTTTCCATTTTCATATGTAAAATAAAGACATATTGGTTTGAAATTTTCCTTTATATAATCAGCAATAATTTCAGGCCATTCAATTATTGTTATATTGTTTTCAAGGGAGTTGTCAATATCAAGCTCATAAAGTTCATCAGCGGATTTTATTCTGTATAAATCATAATGGGAAACTTCACCAATCGGTGTGGTGTAATTTTGAACTATGGAAAAAGTTGGACTTGGGACATCCATATCCGAGTTAGTTAATGCTTTTATTAAATGCGATGTAAAAAATGTTTTTCCACAACCAAGTGTGCCGTAAAGAAGTATTGGTGTTCCACAAGATATTTCTTTTGCAAAATTTGTTGCAAACTTTATTGTATCGGATTTTTTTGTTATATCAATAATCATACTAATAATATTTACTTTTTGATTTGGTTGTGCCGATAGTTTTATTTCTTGTTATTTTGAAAAGTGATGGATCAAAATATTCTTCGGGTTTTATATCAGAAAGTGTGACTTCGGTTGTTATACCCTGAGCGTCACGAACACGCCATCCGGAAAATGATAGAGGTTTATTTTCAAAAATCAAAGTTATTACACCAGATTGTTTTTCATTTGTTGTTGTAAGTGTGATTTCGGTTGTGCGTTCACGTTCTTCGATTGCTTTTACCTTTACCGATGGATTATTTCCTGTAAAAGTGATGTTTCCATTTAAAACTATGGATGCAGGATTTGAATTCATAGAAATATATGAAATTTGGTTTGATTTTTTATCTTCGTAAACAATTGATGTACCATCAGCAACAAGTAGGATAGGGCTGTTGTATTCCAATCTCATTTTCCCAGGTTTATTTATGTAAAATTTACCAGAATCCTTTGCCCCGTTTGAGGAATGTTGTGTAAATTTACCACTTATTTTTTTTAGTGAATTTACATATGTTTCAACTTTTTTTAAATAAGATTCATCACTTTCGTTTATCATAGCAAAACAACTGCTTGAAGAAAATAAACATAATGTAATCAAAAGTAATGAATAAAAAAGTTTTTTCAAAATATCCTCCGAATATGTTTAGGTATATTATCTTAATTATGATTTTTTATCAAGTGTTATTTTTCTTTTTGAATATAGGAATTTATTTTTGAAATTGAATCAGTTTTTTTTAGAACCGCCTGATGTTAATGCCATAGATATGGCAGACATCATACCCATTTTTGATTTAATTTTTTTTGTGCCAGATGCGAACATCTCATCCTTTGAATAAGAGATGCTTCTTCTGTTGTATTCAGGTCTTTCTTCTGGTTTGCGATTCAAATTATTTGCAAAATTTTGTAATTCTTCTAAATCTTTATCCATCTTGAGCCTCGCTTTCCTTTTATGTTATTATTTTACATAAAAGAAATTAAAGAATCAATCTCTTTTTGTAAGTATGACTCTTTTCCCAGTGGAGTCCGGTTTTGAGAGAATACCTTGGGCTTCCATTTTTTCGATAAGGTTTGCAGATTTGTTGTATCCGATGCCAAGTTGTCGTTGTAGGTATGATATTGATGGACGTTCGGAACTTAACACTATTTCAACCGCTTGTGCATAAAGGTCAGCATTTTGGCTTTCCTTTAATGCAAGTTTATCAATCGTTGAAAGTTTATTTGGTTCCTTTTTTTCAACAGTTATGTTTTTAACATAGTTAGGTTTTGCTTGTTCCTTTATGAAACTTACAACATTTTCAATTTCTTTCTCGCTAACAAATGCACCGTGGATACGAACGGTATTTCCACCGGTTGCCATATAAAGCATATCACCCTTTCCAAGCATAAGTTCAGCACCATATTCATTTAAAATAGTTCTACTGTCTTGACCTGATGCAACACGATAACTTATTCTGTTAGGGAAGTTTGATTTGATTGTTCCGGTTATAACATCAACTGATGGTCGTTGGGTTGAAAGAATTAAGTGAATACCAGTTGCACGAGCCATCGCAGCAAGGCGGGCAACCGCACCTTCGACTTCTTTTTTTGCAGTTTGCATAAGATCAGCCATTTCATCAACAACTATGACAATATATGGAATAGGTTTGATTTCGATTTTTTTATCTTCCATAGTTGGTTCACCGGTTTCAGGGTCAAATCCAGTTTGAATTTGTCTTGTGATTGTATAATTAGGTCTTGATTTTGCACGGGCATTGAATGTTTCAATATTTTTTGCACCAATAGCAGCCATATTTCGATATCTTTCTTCCATTTCAACAACTGCCCATTTAAGTGCAGCAACAGCCTTTGCCGGTTCAGTGACAACAGGAATTAAAAGATGTGGAATATCATTGTAAATTGAAAACTCAACCATCTTTGGATCAATCATAATAAATTTACATTCATCAGGTGTGTACTTGTAAAGTAGGGATAAAATCATACCATTAACACCAACGGATTTACCACTTCCGGTTGTACCAGCGATAAGTAAGTGAGGCATAGTCGCAAGGTCAACAAATACAGGACGACCACCAGTATCCGCACCAAGGGAAATAGGAAGTTTGTGTTCCGAATTTTTGAATGTATCACTTTCAAATTGATCGCGAAGGCTTACCATTTTTCGGTGTAAGTTTGGAAGTTCAATTCCAACTTTGTTTGTGCCAGGAATAACAGCAATACGAGTTGAAATAGATTCAATTTTTCGTGCAATATCTTCGTTTAAACTTTTTATTTGTGATGTTTTAATTCCAGGGCCAGGTTCCATTTCAAACAAAGTGATAACGGGACCTGCTTTTATATTTGTGATTTTTCCCTCTAATTTATATTCACGTAAAATATTTTCAAGCATACGTGCTTTTTTAATATTAGATTCATCGTTTAGGTTTTCAGTTTTTTCAGGTTTTACCTTTGTAAGTAAATCAACTGTTGGAAGAATATATTTTGGTTTTTCCGGAATTTCCTCCTTAACAGTTTTTGTTTTTGGGGTTGATGAAGCAATAACTTTTTGAGGTTTAGTTTTCTTTTTTGAAATCTTTTTTGCAATGGATAATATTTTACTTTTCTTAGGTTTGATATTTACCCGTTTTGGTTGTTTTTTAAATAATTTTAGTATTAAAGTTTTAGATTTTGATAAAATAAATCTGATAAAATTTTCAAATTTTAGTATGGATTTGAATGTTAGGTTTAATGCAAAATATAGTGTTATGAAGGAAATGATTGTCGATAGTATGAAAATTACAATATTCATATATCTTGAGATATATAATGTTTCGAGCAAATTGTTTAAATCTGTTTTTACAATAAAACCTAAAAATCCGCCAAGTCCGGAACGTGTTGGAAAACTTTTTAACATTACATCAGATATATAAGAAAGTGATAGTGATGTTGGAATTATTGATACTATCATATATAGAAAAATATTTTTTAATGGGTGAAAAATTTTTTGTGGAGTCAAAAAGAATTTACCCAATAAAAATGTGTCGTATATAAATACAAAACTTGTTAATCCAAAGAAATGTAAAAATATATTTGCAATTGATGAACCAATATATCCGCCAATATTTTTTATTTCAAAATTTCCGGCGGTGTTAACGGATAAATCAGTTGAATGATATGATAAAACTGATAGTAAGAAAAAGATACTTAAACCAATAAAAAATACACCTAATAATTTAAGGCATATGTTTGTAAGATATGCCTTTAAACTATTAGGCAATGTATTTTTAATATTGAACATAGAGTAGTTATTTAGTCTTTTTCTTTTTGGTTGAAGTTTTCTTTTTTGATGAAGACTTTGCCAAGGTTTTCGATGAAGATTTTTTTGCAGGCTTTGCAGGTTTTTTTTCTTCATCTTTTTCATTCATTGCCTTTTTGAATGACTTTATACCTTCGGCAAAATTTTGCATAATTTTTGGAAATTTTCCGGTTCCAAAAAGGAGTAGTACTACTGCGAGTATTACAATAATTTCACTTATATGAATCATATTTTTCTCCTGTTATTTTGTGACAAAGCAAGAAACATTATGTTCTTTTAATTTATTGCAAATTTCGTTTGCACGAGCCATTGTTTCAAGGTTTGTAATTCTTAAACGATAATAAATTTTTCCGTTTAATTCAGTTTTACTGATGTTATGATTCAAACCTTTTAATAAATCAGGATATTTTGAAATAAGTGAAGTCCATTCTTTGTTAGCAGCACTTTCAGAACTTGTTGAAACGATTTGAACATTCCATGTTCCAACAACAGAACGTACTGTACCACCAGAAGTTTTTACAGAAGAAAGTTCGGTTTCACCCTTTATATTTGTTGGTTTTGAATTTATAACACTTCCACCAAAACCTGTT